>JBGSHH010000500.1:0-6370 GCA_041752355.1 Pirellulaceae bacterium
GAACGCCTGCACCTGACCACTGCGGCTGATGCCTCCCTCGGGAAAAATGCAAACCAGTTCGCCGTTATTGAGCGCATCGCGCGCTTCCCGAATCGATTGGACCATCGCTTTGGGCGATGTGCCGAGGAAGATCACGCCATATAGATTCGCCATCCATTTCAGCCATTTCTGCTTGAAATTGCCGGCATAGACAATCATCCGAATGGGTCGCGAACTGGTTAGAAGCAGCAGGATTCCATCCAGCCATGAAATATGATTCGCGACCAGCAACGCGCCTCCCTCGTCCGGCAAATTCTCGCGCCCACGCAGTTTAATGCGATAGAGCGTATGTGCCATCAACCAGACGAAAAAGCGAATCACCGCCTGCGGAATGGAGACAATGATGTAGATGAACACCGGAATCGTCAGCACCCCGCATACGAGAAAGATCTGCTTGGATGTAAACAACGGGCGAAAATGTTCATCGAACACGCGCCGTACGATGGGATGATCTTCGAGTGGAAACGAATGAACGTAGTTCGCACGGTGGAGAATTTCCGGCGGCCTATGCTGCGCGACATCCTCCCACACGAGATTCGCCAACGCGAGTTTGCGTGCGTTGCCTTGGAGGTCGCCCAAGTAGGGTCGCAGGCGTTGATAGTAGTTCTCCTTGACCAGCGGCGGGTTGTCGCTAATAAACTTCGCTGCGACTTCTTCGGCCAACTTCTCGTCGGCTGGTGTAGCGTTCAAGCGCTTCACCATCTTGACGTGATCGAGGTCGCCAGGGATGGTCGTACGCATGCCGTAGAGCAGGAACGAAACCAGCAAAATGCCCGTAAAAACGAGCATATTCGTGGCGGACAACACCGATCCGCGCGACTCAGGCGGGCTGCGATGTTGCATGTATGCGTTGAGCGGCACTTCAAACAAGCCGGCGCTTGCGCCCAGGAAGAACAGTTGAATGCACGACCACAGATATGCGCCGGTGAGAATCGAGTCGCCGCGCACCAATTCATCGGGTCCCAAACAGAGCAGCACGGCAGAAATCACCATGCCGCCGGCACCTAGGGGCAAGATTCCCAGTTCCACGCGGCCTTCCGACCAAATGCCCGCCAACACACTTCCCAGTCCCACGCCCGCTACCAGCGAAAGCAACAGTGGGACATTATCGCTTTGATCGGGCGCGCCTCCTTCATACGCAAACAAGTCAATATCGAGCTGCGCCAGCGAACCAATCGCCCAATAGAAAACCATACCAAAGGCGACGCGCAGCAGCGCGGCGTTACTGGCAAGTACCTTCAAGTCGATCCAAGTCTGCTGAAATATCTTCCACGGAAACGTTCGCGTGGGATCTCCTGGCTCGAGCGGCTTGATAAACAAGCTACTAACCGAACCAACCAGCGCAGCGCCGACCAGTATCGGCCCGCTGAGCCAGAGCATATCCACGCCATTGTTGCCAGGCTCGCCAGTGAGGATATTTCCCAGCGCCATACCGATCACCGTAGCAATGATGGTGGTGAGGCCCATCACGCCATTGGCGGCGGAGATGCATTCCGTACGGACGATTTCGGGAATGCAGCCTAACTTCGCTGGCGCGAAGAGCGCGCTCTGCACGCCGATCATGAATAGCACGCCGAATAATAGCGCGGTGCTGTTGATGTAGATCGCGAACACCCCCACCGCCATGATCAGTGCTTCCATCCACTTGCAGACAGTGATGACCCGTTTCTTGCTGTAGCGATCGGCCAAATAGCCAGCAGGTGCCGCTAGCAGAATATACGGCAGAACGAAAAACATCGTGCCGATGACGAGCGTCGTACTCATTTGCGACGCGTCCACCGCCTGCTTGCCGATGCCAATGGCGAGCCAACGGAGGAGATTGTCGTTCATCAATGTCAGGAAATGCGTTCCCAACAGGCCGATGAAACTGACGGACATCAAACCATCTGTCCCGTGCTGAATGGGACCGTGAGCGGCGGAGTGAGTGGCGGCACTGGAAGAGAGGTCGGACATGCTTACCGGAAAAAGGGAGCGCGGAAGTAGGATGCAGTGCAGTGATAACGGATGGGGCTACATCCTAACATCGTAAGCGTTTATACATAGGTCACTTAGAGCAAATTCATAGCCGTTTACTCAGCCCGAATGACACGCTCTTTCGGGGGAACAGCGAGCCGTGAAGGCCCACATTTTTGCGCTGCCAAGCTTACCATTTTCCCTAATCTCTCTTTCGTCGAACCGGCAAAAGGGGGTACAGTTTCCATCGAAATGCCGAGAATCGTCAGCTTGGCAGTGCGATTCGCAGGGAGAGTTTAAAATGGGTCGTCTGGGAAGTTTCATCGGGGGCGTGGTGATAGGTGGTGTCGCGGTCTTTGTGGGGCTGAAATACCATGTAGTTCGCGCCAATGACGGCTTTCATCTCGTCCCTAAGCTTCAAGCCCAATTCGACGAAGCCTATGTCGATATTCGACAATTTGGCTTTGAAGATTGGAATGAGCACCAGACTTTGGCGATCGCCATGGCGAAGTCCGATAAGGCCTACTTAATGCAAGAAACCACGACCGACCAAATGAAGCAGTCGGTGGATAGCGTCTTGCGAGGGCTGAATTTCCGCGGCGACAAGACCGCCACGCCCGCGTCCCCGCAATCCAACCCGTTCGATAAACTGCCCAAGTGGGGGCAAGGAACGTAGCCGGGGCAGGCATTCTTGCCAGTGGGGCAGACTTTTGTCGGCCTCTTCCCAACTTATGAGAAGGCAACTTCCAGCCCCACACAGCGGGCCAATGTTTGTTGCAATTGCTCAGGCAGGAACGGCTTTACTATGAAATCCTGCGCGCCTGCGCGAATGGCGTCGGAGATGAGCTTGGTTTGCGACAGCGCGCTCACCATCACCACCTTCGCCTCGGGATCGATCTGCAGTATGCGTGGCAACGCATACAGGCCATCGGTATGCGGCATGACGATGTCCATGGTCACGGCGTCGGGCCGCAAGGCGGCGAACTGTTCGACGGCGTGCTGACCATTTTCGGCTTCGCCGACGACGGTCCAACCGGCGGCGGTCAGTGAATCGCCAACCATCTTGCGCATCAATAACGAATCGTCGCAAACCAGAACTCGCTTCGACATGCTTGTGCTCCCGCCCCTTGGAATGATGGTCCCTCTAAATATAGAACGCGTTTGCTTTTGCGCCCAAGACGCGCGGCTTGTGCGATCGGCACAATCGCTACACTCGGAGTGAACCTTGTCCTTGGCGCTAGATTGAATTTGGATCGCGCTTTCATTCGATAACGGAGATGACCAACTCTCGTAGTGAGCAAGGGCGGCAACATGGATCTCAACCGCAACCAATTTTTTATGATCGGTCTTGTGCTGCTGATGCTCGGCATCCAGATGCGCATGATCGACACGTTCGTGCTCAACGAAAAGGCTTCGGAGTTTCTAGCTAAACGCCTGCCGCAACAGCAAACCAACACGTTCGATCAAGCGCAGACGTACTTTGCGACTCAAGGCCCACGCCCGCTTCGCCGCGTGAAACTGCCAAAGGAAATCGGTTATCTCTTACTCTCCGTCGGCGCGGTGCTGGTCCTGCACGCCCTCTCCATGAAGAAGCCCGGCGCGCCATAGGTCCTTCGCTGACTCGGTTTTCTCTACCGGCGAAGGCGTGCCGTTGCTTGGCCCATGAATGGCCGCTCATTCTCCGCGCGCAGCGAGGCGACGCTCGATTTCTTCCACCACACTCGGCAGATTCGCGACACTATCGATTGTGAAATCAGGCTGACTGGGGGCAAAGCTCGCACGGGCGGCGGCCAGGCGTTGTTCTCTTTCCGTTTCCGTCAAGGCATTCAACTCGGCGACGGAGAGACCCAAAGCGTTGCCGGTGGCGGCGACAGCGACGGTCCACATCCCCGCCGCATGACCTGCCTCGATGCCGATCGGCGTATCATCGACAGCGATGCAATGTGAGATAGGATACGCATCCAATTGTTCGGCGGAGCGTAAGAGCATCCACGGAGCGGGGCGTCCACGCGACACATCATCGACGCAAACCAGATTGTCCGGCGCGAAACCATTCGCTTTCACCAGTGGCACAAGCACGTCCATTAGTTCGCGCGTGTAGCCAGTTGTCGAACCAATACCAATACCACACGCACGGAGCCAGTTGGCGGTTTCAATCGCGCCGGGAATAGTATCGGCGTGTTGGCTAAGCGTGTCTTTCTGCAGCGGCAGAAAGGCTTGATACATCCGCTGTACATCGGCCTCGGTCGGCGGGCTGCCATGGGCTTTCTCCCACGCAGCACTGACCCGCTGCATAGCAGCGATCGTGGCGATATGATCCAGTTTGCCGCGCCCCATCGGTTCGCGCGCTTCGGCTTCGGTGATCTCAACACCCTGGCGGCGAAAGATCTCGCGAAACACGCGCAGCGGCGCGAGACTGCCGTGGTCGACCGTTGTCCCCGCCCAATCGAAGATCACGGCGCGAATCCTATGGTCTGCCATATTGCTATTCCTATATTACGAACTCTTGCGCCAGAATGCTTCCGCCAATCCCAGCGACATCGTCATGCCCGCGCCCCCCAGGCCCGTGAAGATCGTGACTCCATCCTGTGGGCGCGCTTCGAAACAAAAATGGGACGGATGCTTCGCATACTCGCCGTCCCAATGTTCGGAAATCGTCCAGTCAGGCAAGCGCAAAATCTTGCGCAACTCGCGCAAGATCAAGTCATCGATTAACGCCTTCCCAAACGGCGAGATGGCCTGGTCGTATTCATGCGAATCACCAAGCACCACCTCGCCAGCATCGTTCTGCGAAGCCATGACATGGACGCCGTAGGCATCGAGCTCAGGCGTTTCGCTGGCGATTCGCGCTCGCAGCGCAGGCAACCCAGAGCAGATCCCAAAGCTTTGATAATGTCGCAGCGTCAATCCGCTCGCCAGATGGGGACCGATGCGCCAGCCACTTGATTGTGGCCGTGTTTTCAGCATTTGCAGCTTGCAGCGTTTGAGTCCCGACGACGTGAACACTTGCGGGTAGAGCGTTTGAAAATCGCTGCCGGAGCAAATGATCGCGCGATCACTGGCCCAACTCCGACCATCCGATGCATGAACCGTTCCGCCATCAACAGCGTTGATCGACGTCGACCAATGAAATTGCATATTGTATTGACTGGCCAGGTAGGCCACGATCTGAGCTGGTGCTTGTCGGGGGTTCACGCAAAGTTCCGTCGCGCTATACATTCCTCCCAGCAAACCTTCCGGATTGGCGGCAGGCGATGCTTGCAAGACATCCGCGCGTGTCAGCCAATTGACAGCGCGTCGCTGCCCTTCTTCACTTTCGCAGAACTCCCTCAGTACTTGCTGTTCGTCCGCACGATGCGCCAAATGAATCGAGCCGCATTCCTGCAACCACACATCAGCTTCGCGTGCTAGTTCCAGCCACAACTGCCGGCTCTCAAGCGCAGCTTCGTAAGCCTCACCGCTGGGCTGACCGATGGGCCAGACCATGCCAAAGTTACGCACAGTCGCCATTTGCGTGCGGGGATGCCGATCGAATACGGTTACTTGATGGCCGCGCTTGGCCGCCGCCCAAGCGTGCGCAAGTCCGACAATGCCTGCGCCGACGATGGCGATGCGTTTACGAGACATCACCGGACTCCGAAGAAAGCAACGACTGCCGGAGCGCAGGCAGGAAATGTTCGAGTGTCGGAGTTGGCAGATCGGGAACCTTGGCCGCCTCGTCCCAGCGTCGCAATTGAATCGCGGCGGCGAAATGCGGATGACGCTCGAATTCTTGGGCCTGCTCCACCGTCAGCGGGCCGCCTTGTAATTGCAAACTTTGAATCGAGGGTCCGCTAAGCTTGGCGAAATAGTCGGCATCGGCAAAGCAGAGGTAGCGCTTGGATTGCACATGCAGACGGACCGGCTCGACGGTTTCCGGAACAAAGTACTTCACCAACCAGCGGGCACCAAGTTCTTCGTGCTGATCATCGATCCCTTGATCGGGAGCATCCTCCGGTAACGAATGCAGCAAATGCCCCACATCGTGGAGCAATGCCGCCGCGATCAGTTGCGGCGATGCGCCTTGTAGTTCGGCGAACAGCGCCGCCTGCAAGCCGTGCTGCAACTGTGTCACCGCTTCGCCGCCATAGTTCGAGTCACCAGCCGCTTCCCATAAACGAATGATTTTCTCAATCCTGGCATCCATATCAGCTCGAATGTGAATATTGCGCGAAGTGTCTTTTGGGACGTCCGTCGAGTGTCGGTGGTTAGTATAGTAAAGCGCATTCAGACGACCAGACCGCCTGGGAATATCGTGGGTGAACGAGCCACTGCAAGTATCCAAGTCGCCGACCGCTTCCGCAATGTGGGCGGTCACCGCCGCCTTTGGCGCGTACTT
>JBGSHH010000501.1:0-8706 GCA_041752355.1 Pirellulaceae bacterium
AACACGTCAGCGTGCATTGACGCCCAGGGCGAGTCTCGCTACGCTCCGCCCTGGCCAGGGTTTGGTCATGTTCGGAAAATGGTGAATGCATGCAATGCAGGCGAACGGCACTGGCCATTCTCGCCGCGACGATTCTCCTGTCGTTCGCTGCGGCATCGCGCGCGCAAGATTGGCGCGATGACGGGTCGCCACCGGTAATCAAACGCCTGCCATCCGTCGATGTGGAATCACCGCTGGAAAGCGAGCCCAACGAACCGGTGGAATCGTTCGAGCCGCCTCCCGCACGCCAGCGCGCTGCCACCGGAACAGGGCCCCTGGGAGGAACCCAATCCCCGCTCAAATCGGAAATCTATTGGATTCCCAATCAAGACGTGCAAGGGCAGGGGGGGCAGTGGTCGCAATCCGGCGAGAATTTGACAGGCGCTTTCCCCGTCTATGCCGCGCCTGAAGGGGGCAACATCTGGCTGGCGACGGCGAGCGTCGCGCGCACGGAAATCAGCACGTCGGCCATTTTTCCTGATTCCAATCTGGAGGTGCCAGCCGAACTTTGGAAGATCAATGCCGGGGCGATGCACTTTCGCGAACTGGACAATGGCTGGAAGACCGGCGCGATTCTCACCTTCGGCACTGCCAGCGATCAACCCTTCGACGCCTTCCGCGACCTCACCGCCACAGCCATCGCCTTTGCCACCGTGCCTGCCACCAATCTGCGCGACGACTGGAATTTCAGCCTGTTCTATTCGCCAACCTCGCAAATCCCCTTTCCGATCCCTGGCGTCGCGTATGTCTGGCGACCGAGCGACGAACTCACCGCCAATATCGGCATCCCGTTCTCACTGCAATATCGTCCGACCGAGACGTTCTCGTTCAGCGCCAGCTATATGCCGCTCACCAATGTCAATCTCCTGGCGAAGCAGCAATTGACCGAGAACTGGAGCCTCTACGGCGGCTATCAGGTGGTGAATGATACCTATTGGCTGGCCGAGCGCACCGACAACCGAGAACGTCTCTATCTGTTCGATCAACGCTTGACGCTCGGTCTGCAACGCAAACTGTGGTGGGGCTTCACCGCCGACCTTTCCGCCGGTTACCTCTTCGATCGCCAGGTCTTTCAAGCCGACTCGTTCTCTGGGAACCGTCGTGATGAGATCATGATTGACCCAGGCGTGATTGGCACGCTACAGTTGTTTTGGGCGCGATAGTGGTTATGTCGCCCACTCCAGCACGGAGCGGTCGACATGCGTATAGCCATTGTCTCCATCGTCGGACGACGCCGACTCTATTGGCTGATCGCCATCGGTCTGTGCCTTATTCTGGCGGCGCTGGCGTACATCCAGTTGTGGTTGGCGCGACCTATCGGCACGGGACCGGCGGGTCCGCCGGTGCCCCGCGAGCCGTTTGCCCAAGTCTGGAGCCAGCGGCGCGTGCTGGTCCTGGGTGTCGGCGATAGCATCACAGCTGGCTTGGGAGCGAAGTCGCCGGAACATAGCTATTTTCAACGCTTAATCGACAATCCTGCGGATGAATTCGCCGAACTCGAGGGCGTCTGCTTGACGGCCGTGTTGCCCAATCTCGAGCAGTTAAATCTGGCGATCTCGGGTTCCACATCGATCGATCATGCGCGCATCCTGGCGGAGCGACTGCCAGCGCAAGACCCCGACGTGCTCGGCATCGTGGTGCTGACGACCGGCGGTAACGATCTGATTCATAGCTATGGCCGCATGCCACCGCGCGAAGGTGCCATGTATGGCGCATCACTCGCACAAGCCCAACCATGGATCGCCAACTTTGAAACTCGTCTCCAGGCGATGCTCGACCTGCTGAACGCCCGTTTCCCCGGTGGGTGTGAGATCTTCCTGGCCGATATCTACGATCCGACCGATGGCGTGGGAGACGCGCCGAGTGTTTACTTGCCAGCCTGGACCGATGGATTGAAGATCCATGCGGCCTACAACGACATTCTGCATCGCGCCGCGGAGCAACGAGCGAACGTGCATCCCGTCCCACTACACGCGACATTCCTAGGACATGGCTCACACTGCCGGCAGTTTTGGCGGACGACGTATCGGGCCGCTGATCCTTATTACTGGTACTACGAAAACATCGAAGACCCCAACGATCGCGGTTATGACGCCATTCGGCGCTGCTTCCTCAATGCGATCCATCCCCTCGCTGCGGAAATCTCCAGCAGCAAGAAACGACCAAGCGAGCGATAACCATTTTGGCTATCGCCCGCTTGGAATGTGTCTAGGACTTTCGCGATCGATTTACGATTGTCTTGTCCAGTCGTACTTATCGATAGGTGCTGCCGCCACCGTAGCCGGTCGAATCGTAGCCAGCGCCACTGGGAGCAGCGGCCGCCGCAGGCTTGGTGGCGGTGGCTGGATAGCCGGTCGTGCCGTAGCTGCTGGTCGGTGTGTTGTAGGACGGAGGCTGTGGGCCATACGTCGGCTGCGTGGTACTGCCGTAGCCGCCACCATAACCACTGGTGGTTGGCGTGGTGGTCTTGGGAACGTCGTTGTACTGAGCAGGTTGCACCGTGCTGCTGGTGTCTTCATCGGCATAACGGGTGCTGCCAGGACGATAACCGCCCGTGTTCGACGAGGTCGGAGCTGGGCTGCTGGTCTCGGCATAGCCAGTGCCTGGCGTCGATTCATACGCTGCGGCAGGCGGAGTGTAGCCAGCGGGATAGTTCGGCTTGGCACCATAGCTGTTGTCGCCGTAGCCGCCACCTGTGCCATTGCTGGTGGGATAACCGCTGCCACTGGTTGGAGCAGCCGCAGCACCATAGCCACCGCCATTGGTGGGCGCGGCACCGTAGCCACTGCCATTGGTTGGCGCGGCACCATAGCCGCCGCTGCCGCTGCCACCGTAGACGTCGCCACGGGTATCCGCGGTGCGGTAGCCGCTGCCACCGGTGTCGCCAGCAGGTTGAGCATAGCTGTTAGGCGACGAACCGAGATCGCTCGTGCTGTACGTCGGACCACGCGATGGCGCTGCGCTAGCAGTGTTGCCTGCGCCCGAGTTGGGGTACGTCGAATTATAGAAGCCTTGCTGCGAACCGCTCGGAGCACCACTAGCGGCACCAGCAGGACCATTGGGCGTGCTGGTGGTGGCATAGTTGC
Organism: Pirellulaceae bacterium; assembly: GCA_041752355.1. Taxonomy (GTDB): domain Bacteria; phylum Planctomycetota; class Planctomycetia; order Pirellulales; family Pirellulaceae; genus JAEZGD01. The sequence goes on from JBGSHH010000501.1 coordinate 3,126, forward strand.
CAGTTGCATAGTTGCCAGCACCAGTGTTTCCGGCACCATAGCCGCCGCCATTGACCGGTGCCGTGGCACTGGCTGGCTGAGCGCCATAGCTGCCGCGGCTATACGAGTTCGGATAGGTCGAGCCACTGCTGGCGGTTGTATTCGAGTTGGGAGTGTTGGCCCCAGGCGCGCCAGGGTTGTTGGCGTAGGCCGAAGGCTTATTGTTGGCGGCGGTCGCGACTGGCGACGGGGCCGACATGCTGGCCGAAGGCGAAGGTGGATAAGGGCTGGGCTTACTGGAAGCCAGCATGTCATCGCTGGGCTTGGTGGCCTTGCTGGCGAACCAATTCATGCCCCAGCCACCACCACTGCGACAACCGGACAACCCCGTGGTCGCCACCGCAATTGCCGCCACTGCGAACACGTTTTTGCACCAATCGAAGCGACGCATGGCTATCCCTGCCTTTTGACGTTTTGGGGAAAGCTTATGGCAAGCCTTCCGCCGGGACTGAGTGGATCGTGATAAGTAATTGCTAGCGCCGGCATCCTTCCGGCGCGCCTCCCGCCCTGACGCATAGTTTCGGCCGCGATTGCCTACGGAATCGAGAAAATCCGCAAAGTTCGCCAAACATTTTCTGACGAACGATTGCCAGCCGAAACGGGGAGGAGAATAGGGACGCGACCACTCTACGTCAACGCCAGTCTGTTACTTCACGCCGCGCAGCCGCGCAATCTCCGCGGCATCTTTATCGCCACGACCCGACAGGCAAATCACCACCGTGTCTTCCTTCGAACGTTGGGATGCGATCTCCATGGCGGCACTGATAGCATGCGAGCTTTCCAGCGCAGGCAAAATCCCTTCATGGGTCGCCAGCACATCAAACGCCGTCAGCGCGTCGTTATCGCGACAACACGTGTACCGCACGCGCGCGGTGTCTTTCCAATAGCTATGCTCGGGACCGACGCCGGGATAATCGAGCCCCGCCGAGATCGAATGCACGTCGCACGTCTGACCATCCTCATCCTGCATCACATAGCTAAAGCTGCCATGCAACACACCAGGATTGCCATAGCTCAGCGGTGACGCATGCTCGCCGGCATCCGCGCTGCGACCACCTGCTTCCACACCCACGAGCTCGACATCTTTATCCTCGACAAACGGATAGAACATGCCGGCCGCGTTGCTGCCGCCACCGACGCAAGCCACCACGACATTCGGCAAACGTCCGATGCGCTCGAGCGATTGCCGCCGCGTTTCGCGCCCGATGACCGCTTGAAAATCGCGGACCATGCGGGGAAACGGATGGGGGCCAATGACCGAGCCGATGATGTAGTGCGTGTCCTCGACCGAAGACATCCAATCGCGCATCGCTTCGTTCACGGCGTCGCGGAGCGTGCGCGAGCCGCTCGTAACGGGGCGAACTTCGGCACCCATCAATCGCATGCTAAACACGTTGGGCGCTTGCCGCCGTACATCTTCCTCGCCCATGTAAACGACGCATGGTAAACCAAAACGCGCGCAAGCCGTGGCGGTAGCGACGCCGTGTTGCCCCGCACCGGTCTCGGCGATCACGCGCTTTTTGCCCATCCGCATAGTGAGCAAGGCCTGCCCCAGCGTGTTGTTAATTTTGTGCGCGCCGGTGTGATTGAGATCTTCGCGCTTGAGCCAAATCTGCGCGCCACCACACCGTTCCGTCAAACGCTTGGCAAAGTAGAGGGGGGAAGGGCGGCCGACGTAGTTTTGCAGCAAATCGTCCAGTTCCGCCTGAAACGCTGGATCCTGGCGCGCTTTGTCGTATTCGATGGTCAGTTCTTCGAGCGCTCGCGTCAGCGTTTCCGGCACATAACGCCCTCCGAAATCGCCAAATCGCCCTTTGGCGTCGGGGACTTGCGCGGAAGCTGGCGAGACGGAGGCGGTGGAGTTACTCATGGGGAAGCTTAGCTGTGAGGGTAAAGGGCGAGCGGTAATGGTTCATTCTTGGCCAGGGCAGGGGAGAGGTCAAGGTACCTGCGCGCACCCGCCGATCGCCTCCTGCAATTCGCCGTAAGCCTATTTGGCGGATTGGACGCGTTAAATCGGCTCTTCTGGATGGCGACGGAATTCTCCGTTGCGATCGGTCTCTCAATCTCATTTACTCCCAATCGGGGAGAAGGAGCAGGTTATGAAGCGCGGTAGTTTTTGTTCTGGTTCGATGTTGGGGATGCTGGCTTTGGGACTAGCGTTGTTGGTCTCGGGATCGCAATGGGCGGAAGCTGGTCCACGAGGACGAGAGGTAGAGGGGACGTTGTCAGCCATCGATCTGACGAACTCCACCGTTACCATCGCCAACCGGGCTGGTGTGCAGACGGTAGTGGCTGTAACCGCCGCCACCAAGATCGAACGCAATGATCGAAGAACAACGATCGACACGCTCGTCGTCGGCGAAAAGGCGGAAGCCAAACTGGACGCCAGCGGCAATGCACAAAAGCTTGAGGTCAAATCCACTGTCTCACCACCTCCCGGTGGCGGCGGTGCAAGACCCACAGAAGTGGAAGGAACGCTTTCCGCCGTCGATCTAATCGCCAAGACGGCAACTATCACCACTCGCAATGGCACCGTGGTCGTCGTCGCGGTTCTCGACACGACAATGATCGAGCGAAACGACCGCCACGCAACCCTCGCTCAATTCGTTGTTGGAGATCGCGCCGAAGCGAAACTCGACGCCGCTGGCAACGCTCTGAAAGTCGAAGCCAAGACTCCTCGGTAGTTTATGGACCTTCGTAGGATGTAAAGAAATGAAAACCCCGCCTGGCGTGCCTCGCTGAGCGGGGTTTTTTAAGTAGCAGCCAGAACTGCTATAGTTTATTTCGCCGGTATCAACTCCAAGCAGACCACGCGATCGGCACCGCGAACATACAGTAAACCATGTGACACAATGGGCGCGGCCCAGGCGGGATATTTGAGCAAGGGCGCGTCGCGTTCTTCTTGAATCACGGGACCAATCGGCTTTTCCTTGAGCAGCACTTCTGCCACCAACTCGTACTTCTCGGGGTTCACCTTCAAAAGTTGCAACTGGCCATACTCGCCGAGAGAGATGAAATGCCCATCGACCAGCAGCAGCGACGTGCGCGTCAAGCGCGGCTCGCTCCACATCACCTTGCCGGTTTGCCACTCGATGCAGCGCAGTTCCGCGTTCTCGGTATGGCGACCGCTGGAACCATACAGATACCCGTCAACCAGCACAGGCGTATTCCAATGCGTTAGCATCGCCTTATCGCGTTTGCGCGGATCGTCGGCCCACACGACCTTGAAATCGCCAGGGATGACTTTGAGTAGCGACGAGCCCGGACCATACGTTTCCGAGATGAAGACTTCATCGCTCGAAACGACTGGCATACTCGCGTTCACGCTCTCGATGGATTTCGCCCGCCACGGATAGTGAAAATCGATCTTGCCGCTGCTGGGCTCAAAGGCGAGCAAGCCGCCACGACAAAAGGCGAAGCAAAAACGCCGCTCGTGCATGGTGGCTAATTGCAAACTGGCATAGCTGGCGAGTTCGTCGGAGATTTTGTAAACCACTTTGCCTGACAGCTTATCGAAGGCGACAATCGCGGAGCCGTCGCCAGCGAGACGATCCAACGGCAAGCCTTGCGAATCAGCGGGACTGCCCCCCACCATCACCAACAGTAGATTGCCTTCGACGACCGGTGTGCTGCCGATGCCAAAGAAGTTTTGCACGACGCCGAAATCCTTGACCGTATCCACCTTCCACAGCAACTCGCCGCTGGTGAGCGACAAGCAATGCAGCATCCCCTCGACACCATACATATACACGCGCTCGCCATCGATGACCGGCGAGCAGCGCGGGCCGCCATCGTAGCCATACATGTCGACATAGTCCGTCGGGTATTCAAACTTCCATAGCTCTTTGCCGGTTTCCGCGTTCAAGCAGACCAGCCGCGCCTGGTTCCCGGCGCGATCGGCTTGCAGGTAGCGTCCCTTGGATATCGAGCCGATGCCGTATCCTTCGCCTAGCTGGCGCTGCCAGACGATCTTGAGCGGTTTTTCATTCCAGTTGGTGCGAATTCCTTGCTCAGGCGATTTGCTATCGCGCGTGGGGCCGAGAAAGATTGGCCAATCGCTGCCGTTCTGCCGCGTTCCCAGGTCGGCGACTTCGGTGGTGGTGGGGCGAGCTTCTTTTTGGGCTTCGCCGCTAGCGCGAACCGCCGCTGGCTGGGATTGAATGACCATCGGTTTCACAGGTGGCACGGCAGTCGCAGGCTGGCAACCGAGAATTCCGACCAACAGCAACATTCCCCAATAACGCATCTGACTTTCCTCCGACAAACGAACTTTGCGGCCAGCAGTACGCTTAATATACTGGCGCAGCATGGTAATGTGTATGTAGGCCCGGGCGCTGGCTGCCAGCCTGCGTTCATTCTCATTCGGCAGGCCGGAGGCCTACCCCACGAAGAGCACTCATGATCATTGTCAACGCTCGCATCACGATCCCTCGCGAGGAACTGAAGTTGTCGTTTGCGCGCAGCAGCGGGCCCGGGGGACAAAACGTCAACAAGGTAAATTCGAAGGTCACGTTGCATTGGCCCGTAACTACGTCGCCGAGCTTGCCTGCGGATGTACGTTTTCGTTTCGTATGCAAATACGCCAATCGCATCAACAACGATGGCGAGTTGGTGCTCTCGAGCCAGGAGACGCGCGATCAGGCGGCCAATATCGAGGATTGCTTCAACAAGCTGCGCGAGATGTTGCTCTCGGTCGCCGTCCCTCAGCGCAAACGCCGCCCCACCAAGCCGACCAAAGGCTCCAAAGTTCGCCGACTGGCAGCGAAGAAGGGTCGCTCGGAAACGAAAAAAAACCGCGGCAAGGTAAGCGAGGAATAGCTGTCACCGCATCGCCGACAAGCCGCCACACGCGCCCAGCAATAGCGCGCCGCCTATGACCGCCGCGGCGACAATGCCGATGATCATGAACAGCTTCCGATACGAGAAGGGTGCTTGCCCCGTCGCCTGACCGGTTTGTCCGTTCACCAGAAAGCGAAAGAGTTGGCCTTTGTACTGGTAGGCCATGATATAGACCGGCACGAGAACGGGCTCGCTCGAGAGACCCGTGAGTTTGACATTCACATGCTCATGCCGCGCATTACCAGGGACATACTGGCGACAGGCGGCGAGTTCTCGTTGCTGCAAAGCATCTCTCGCTTGCGGCCGCGCGTACTTGCGCTGCACGACGAATTGCTCATACACCACATTGTTCAGATCGATCTCTTCCGCCGGAATGCCACGCCCCAAATCAAAGGGACATAGCGCAAACGTTTCCGCCGGCGTCAGCGCGCTGCTGCCGCCGACGAGCAAGCCTTCGTAGCGACCATGGTGCTCGCCGGATACGGGATACCAACCGCTACGCGAGCCGGCCGGTGCCTGGCTGGTGTCGGCGGTCCAATAGGTATGCGTCGTGGCGGAGAAAACCCAGTACGGCACATAGACCGGCGCGATCTTGTGGATCGAGGCGGCCGAAGCCAAATCACCAGGTCGCCAGAAGCCTTTGCCTAACCACGCGCGCATCGCCGCTTCCGCTTCGCGATGTTCGACGGCGAACGGAATC
>JBGSHH010000502.1:0-2548 GCA_041752355.1 Pirellulaceae bacterium
CCCGGCGAGCGCTAGTCAGAGGCCGTATAGCGCGCGGAAACAGGCGTGACAATAGAATCAGCGGCGGCTAGAATTCGACTGAAAACAATCAACTTCTTGCGCGATTGGCCACAGATCTGCCGCCTAAAAGTGATAAGCGGTGAAGTCGCATCAACGACATACGCCTGGATATGAATGAAGCGGAATTCCAACGTGGAGTACGTGAGGCGCAGGTGGACATCGCCAAGGATGCGTGTCGCCTTTTCTTTCAAACACGTGGTAACTGGGGCGCGCTATTCACGAACCTCATGCGAGACCGATTCAATGTTGAGGTTGTGCATGTCTCGGACATCACATGGGAGAGCAAGCAATCGTATGAGCACGGCTACAACAGCACCGTGAGATCGCACGTTGATGCGAAGTACGGCGCTGGCTCGTGCGATCGTGCTTGGCAGGAAATTCAAGAGTATCGGGAAGAGTCTTACCGAAGTTGGCTCGCATCACAAGGTAGAAGCGACTAGCAATCCGTGCTTCAGACAAAATCACATGGTGGAGCCTGACTCAATGCAGAAGATCGCGCGAATAATCGATGGCTACGATCGTGGAATCTACACGTTGATGGAGGCCGGGGCACAGATCCTCGATTGCATAACGGCGCGCAATATCGTGGAGGTTTACTCGACTTTGCCGGAACAGTTCAAGCGATACTTGATATCCGTGGCTGAATCCGCGCCGACCACTGACGAAGAATGGCAAACTACTAAATATGTTCAAATCGACAGTGGATGTACTACGCCCGGATACGAATCGACTGGTGAATCGGAAGACGAACGGTGTGCCAAAATGCAGGAGTGGAAAGTGAATCATCGTCTTCGGATTGAGGCTTTTCGAAAATTCGTCAATCAAGATAGATGAGGAATTGCCATCACCATTGCGTATCCAGCAATCTCCACGCTTTACAGCGACGGATCTGGAGATTCATCCTACGAAGATGAAGTAGGTCCGGCGAGCCGAGCCGGATGATTCTGACGCGACGTCGCGCGGATGCAGTGTTGCGTGCCTTGTAGGGTGCGGCGAGGAACGAGCCGCACCAGTGGCGTAGGCTGGATTTCCCTATCCGTCCACTTAGCATCGTGCCATCTTCATACAGAATGTGGAGCGTGATGGAGTAGGGAGTATTTGATACGTCAACATCTGCCCGATCGGACTCTCTACTCCCCCACCCTCCACTCGCTACTATTCCGGATCTTTCCGGCGTCTGGCAGCGCCAAAGGTGCGGCTCGTTCCTCGCCACACCCTACGGGTCCCACTCGGCACGTTGACCCGTTCCAACCAGCGACCTAGAATCAACTACTCACCCCTTACCTCGGCCAGGCATAACTATGGACCCTCTGCATTGGGCGATCGCGGTTGTGCCGCTGGCAGTTTACTTGCTGCTGCTGGGGCTGATCAATCTTTCGCCGCGCCCCTTCATCACCACCGGCGTACGCGACAACTTGGCGCTCGCCATCGGCATCGCGGGACTCGTCGTCGTCGGACCGATGGAGTTGTTCCTGCCGGAGCGGGCCGCCTCGACATTTGGGGCGTACGTCTGGCTGCTACTCATCGCGCTTTACTTATTATGCAGCGTGTTCGTGGTGCTGATGGGTCGTCCTCGTCTCGTGATTTACAACACCTCGCCCACCGAACTCAAACCGATCCTCGAACGTGTCGCCAAGCAACTCGATCCGCAAGCGAGTTGGACGGAAGATACCGTCGTGCTGCCGCAAATGTATGTGCAATTGCATTTGGAAAACTTCGCGGCGCTGCGAAATGTTTCGCTGGTGGCGGTGGGCCCGCGACAAAGTTGGCTCGGCTGGCGCAAACTCGAGCAAGAGTTGGGGGCGGCGCTACGCGAAAGTCCCGGGTTCGCCAATCCGTATGGGCTGACGTTGATCGTCGGCTCGCTCTTGATGGCCGCGTTCACCACGTACTTGCTCGCCAGCGATCGTGAAGCGGTGGCCCAAGCCTTGTGGGAAATGCTGCGGTTTTAACGCTTCCGCAACAGCCACCGCAGCCAGCCAGCAATATTCGGCGTGAGCCGCGTCTTGTTGTACTGGTCACCCAGTCGCTTCAGTACTTCCACTTGCGTCGGATAGCAATGGACGGTGCCGCTGAGACTACCCAGCGCGAGATGATGCGTCATCAGCAACGATAGTTCGCCGATCATCTCGCCCGCATGACGCGCTGCAATGGTGCCACCCAGCACTTTGCCTGATCCGCGGTGGCAATGAATCAAGGCGAAGCCGTTGGTCTCGCCATCGAGAATCGCCCGATCCACGTTGCGCAGTTCTTCGCGATAAGTATCGACGGCGATGTTCTTCTCAGCGCACTGCGCCGCGGTCAAGCCGATGCTGGCGACTTCGGGATCGACGTAGGTGGTGCGAGGAATGACGAGTTGGCTAAGTCGCTTGCGGCCAAAGAAGAAGGCGTTCTGAATGCAGCATCGCGCCATGGCTTCGGCGGCATGCGTGAATTGATAACTGCCGACGATATCGCCGGCGGCGAGAATCTGGGGATTGGACGTGCG
>JBGSHH010000503.1:0-39648 GCA_041752355.1 Pirellulaceae bacterium
AATGGCGAGCTGCCCATTCTCGACCCAGCGATCCAAGTTCAAGCCAATTGACCGCAAATTGCGTACCAGTTGGCCGTGGGATTCTTCAAACGAGAAATACAAGCACCGCTCCCCTCGCGCACAGGCGGCACTAGCGAAGTGCGCAGCGATACTGGTCTTACCTGTGCCAGCTGTTCCGGAAATCAGCACGCTGGTGCCCCGAAAGAATCCTTTGCCGCCAATCATTTCGTCCAGGGCTGGTACACCTGTTGAAACTCGCTCGTCGCTGGCCCAATGGTCCATTCCTGCCGACGTAATCGGGATCACCGAGATGCCATTTGCGTCGATCAAGAATGGAAACTCATTGGTTCCATGGGTCGAACCCCGGTACTTCACAACGCGCAGCCGTCGGGTCGACACTTGTTCCGTCACCCGATGATCGAGGAGTATCACGCAGTCCGAAACGTATTCCTCCAGGCCATGCCGGGTGATCGTTCCCTCGCCCCGTTCGCCTGTTACGATGGCCGTCACGCCTTTGTCTTTGAGCCAGCGGAACAGGCGACGGAATTCCGAACGGAGGATGGTGGTATCCGACAGACCGCTGAATAGAACCTCGATGGTGTCCAGAACGACTCGTTTTGCACCGAGTGAGTCGATAGCATGGCCCAGCCGCACGAACAGCCCTTCGAGGTCGTACTCACCTGTTTCCTCGATCTCACTCCTCTCCACCCGAACGTAGTCCACAGCGAGCTTTTGCTGCGCGATGAGGTCGTCCAAATCGAATCCCAAGGATTGAACGTTTTCCGTGAGTTCTTTGGCCGTCTCCTCAAAAGTCATGATGACACCTGGCTCGCAATACTTCGTCGCGCCCCGCACAACAAACTCGGTGGCCAATAGTGTCTTGCCGCAACCGGCGCTGCCACAAACGAGAGTGGGCCGCCCTTTAGGCAAACCCCCATCTGTCACTTCATCCAGCCCTGCGATGCCGGTGGGACATTTGGCTAAAACCGATCCTGCCGCGTTTGTAGTTCTGGAGGCCATGACGTTCTCGTGGTTCCTTATAGTGTTCCTTACCGAGCCCTTTGCTAGTGTCGTTGCTTAATCCTCCCATCGATCCAATCTGGATCCCCTCCCCCGATTAATGTGGGGGGAGATAGGGTGTCTCGCAATGGCTTGTCTGAGCCAATTGCCGAAACTTTACCAATCCTCCGAATGGTATGGGTAGTTTACGTACGGCGACCGACACAGACAACGGATTGGCACCTACGAAATCTCCATAGAAATTGAGCTTTATGTTCGACGTAAAGGTCGCGAGGACGCAACGCACCAGGCTTTTCTCCGCAAAATCCGCGATGCAAATACCCGGTTGCCAGCGCAGGTCATTCGCCGCTCAGCGGTGAATTCGCGCAATGCGGTTAACCGCTTTCGAAGTCGCGGTCCCAGTGATTCACGTCAAGAAATGACAAGGCCTTGCGACGAATCGCAAGGCCTTGTGAATGTGGAGGCGGGGGGAATCGAACCCCCGTCCCGAGATATTTCCATGCAAGCTTCTACGTGTGTAGTCGCGAATTTAGTTTTCGATATGGGGAACGTCCGGCGACCTACTTCCCCCACACTTATCCACTACTTTTTTAACCTTCGCCGTAGCGGCTTGAACGAAGGCGGTTCGGATTTGGCAACGGACTTTTGGCTCTCTCCGACTAAGGGCCTCAATCCGGGCAACCTATTTAACTAGGCGGCCAGTGCGAGATTGCTCTCGGCAAATAACTTAGTAGTCAGCTTTTAACGTGGCCAACTGACCAACCACGACACGCCACCGGCACTTCAGGCTATCCGGTCGATACCAGGTCGCCCCCAGGCAGTGAACATTCTAAGTATAGAATACCACCCTACAGTACGATAGCCGCCGCAAAAGGTTCGCGCGTGAGTCGGCATCGGATCTTGCGTGAGAGGGGAATTGCCGCGATCCGAGCGTAAGTATTCACTTGGGAAATTTCCATGCCCAGTTCTTGAATTCCCCCTGCGCTTTAGCCCCGTCCCCGGGGAATCCGCCGTGCTGGACCATCCACACCAAGACGAGCCCTTTATCGGTATCGATCTCCATGTTGGTCGCGTGCGCGCCGCCATGGCCAAACGTGTTGTTGCCGACGGAAAAGCCCAAGCCATAACTCTCTTTGATCGATGAAGGCGTTTGACGCTTCGTCAATTCTTGAAGTGACGGCTGGCTAATGTAGCGTTTTCCATTGAATTCGCCACCGTTGAGCAGCATTTGGCAAAAACGGGCGGTGTCTTCGGCGGTGGAAAACAGCCCGCCGGCAGGCATCGGGAATCGTCGCGCACGATCGGTGAGAGGATAAATCAATTGACTGATAGGAAACGCGTCGAGATGGGTGTTGGCGGCGGGGCGATACGATTTCGCGAGACGCTTGACTTGTTCCTCATTGGGCCAAAAGGTGGTGTCGGTCATTCCAAGCGGTTCGAACAAACGCTGCTGCATGAACTTTTCGTATGGCAGACCACTGACCACTTCCAGCACGCGGGCGGCCGTGTTGATACCGGCGTTGGAATATTGATAGTGCGTGCCAGGTTCCGTCTGCAGCGGTGTCATGGCATAGGTCCGCACCGCGGCCTCGAGCGGCAAGCCGTCAAGCGTTGGTTCTTCCGCGACTGACTTGTAAGGCAAGCCGCTGGTGTGACTCAGCACTTCGCGAATGGTGATCGGATGCGCTGGCTTGCGCAACAGCACGTGCTCGCTATCCTTTTCGGCAACCACCATCTGCCCGCGAAACTCCGGCAAGTATTTTTCGACGGGATCATCGAGCGCAAGCTTCTGTTCGTCTACGAGCATCATCACAGCGGTGGCGGTCATCGGCTTGGATTGTGATGCGATCCAAAACAGGGTGTTGGGCTTCATCGGCACGCTGTCCGCGATGTCGGCGAAACCGATCGCGTCAACCACCAACACTTTGTCGCGATTGGCGACGAGCGCCACGGCGCCGGCCAATTCGTGGCGATCGACGAAAGGTTGTAGAACGCTGCGAAGCGCTGCGGGCTCAGCGGCGAACAGCGGACGACTGCCGATCCAAGCCGTCGTAAACGCCAGCAGAAAACAGAGGCTACGCATGAGGTTTTGCTTTCGATGGAGACGAGGCGGAGTCACCCGCAAAGTTTATCCATTGTGCGTTGGTAAGTGACGTTCCGAAAGATGTCGGGCGAATGGTTCGATGAATCTGTGGACGTAAGTCTTATTATTGCCATGCCTTAAGTCGCCACCGATGCTAAGCCTCGGCGGCGCGTCTGTCAAACTTTGCCGTCTCTAACGGTCGTGACGCCGACAACTGATGTGCTGAAATTGACGGAGATTCTCGACGATCCAAAAGTAAGGATGGTAGCGCGTCGCGAGATCGGTCGTCGACGTGGGAATCGCTCGCTAGCACACAAGGAAGCCGTTATGACCGTCAAAGCGAATTGGAAACAATGGTCGATTCCCTTCTGCCTGGCGGCGTCGCTCGCGAGTGCTCCGGTATTGGCCCAGGATTTGGGACCTACCGTCGAGAGTGACACGACTGAGGTAGAAGCATTGCAGGAGCCTGCACCGCTCGCCAGCGGCACCGTGACCGATGAAATACTCGCAGGCGAAACGTCAGAACTGGCGCCGGTTCCGACAACTGAAGCAGACTCGGGAAGCGATCCACTCGAACCCCTCGAACCGACCGTGGACGACTTACGATCGGAGTCGATCGGCCCCGAGATCAAAGCCAAAGAAGTCGAGTCGACCGAAGTCGTGGAAGAGCGCTACCCCAATGGGCAACTCAAGATCGCTCGCGAAGTGGTGCAAGACGAGAAGGGGAACTATCTCAATCACGGCGCGTGGAAGATGTTCACCGAGCGCGGCGCGGTGATGATGGATGGGCAATTCTACGAAGACGCACGCCATGGCGTGTGGAATCGTTGGTATAGCGCTGGCGAGGTCGAGTTCTTGCGTCAACGTCCTTTTAACGAGTATCAATCGCCATTCATTAGCCAAGGTATTTTCGATAACGGCGATTTGCACGGCGCGTGGATCGTTTACGACGCCAAGCAACGCAAGGTCTGCGAGATTCGTTTCAATCGTGGCGAACGCGATGGACTTGCCACCTGGTGGCATGCCAATGGTCGCAAAGCCCGTGAGATGAAATTCGTCAATGGCGTCGTCGATGGCGTCGTGCAGGAATGGGCGGTTGATGGTTCGCTCGTGAGCAAAGAGACTTTTGACGAAGGTCGCAAACTTACGACGCAGACCGTGCATTACGGCGGTAACGCGAAGAAGTTCACCGGCGAATTCCTCGAACCACCGTTGGCCGCCAAGACCCTGGATGATTGGACGAAAGGCGAAATGGCCGTCTACTCGAGCACCGGCAAGCCGATCAAACATGGCAAGTACACCGCTTGGCATCCCAATGGCCAAACCCGGATGAGCGGCGAATACAAGTACGACTCGCCTGTCGAAACTTTCACTTGGTATTATGCCAATGGACAAAAGTCGCTAGAAGGAAAGTACGACAACGGCAAGCAAGAAGGCGAATGGAACTGGTGGCATGAAAATGGCCAGCGCTCGATCAAAGGCTTTTTCTCCAACGGCAATCCCAGCGACAAGTGGACCTGGTGGAACAAGGAAGGCAAAGTCGCACAGTCTGGGGATTTCTCCGACGAGAAGGGACAAATCGTCGTCACGCCGGTGGCCCCCACTCAACAGCAAGCCGAATTGCCTGCGAAGCCAGATTCGCCAGCGACGCGATAGCAGGGCGGTGGAAGATGGGAGCCCCGACCCCTCTCCTCGGTCGAGAGGGGCAATCCCTCAGAACGAAGGTTGATTCAGCGGATTAAGGCTCGGATCGATGAGTAACTCATACGTCGCAAACGCGATGAAATAAAGTCCTGCTGCCGTCGCCAGGCAGCATAACAAAAGCGCGATGATCGCAAAGGCACGGCGATCGCTGTAGAGTCCATAGATTCCCAGCAATACGCCGAGCAGTGCGGGAATGATGCCGAAGACCGTCATCGGCAACACGAAGATGCTGATGACGCCCAGCACCAGCGCCGCGACGACTCCGCCGATGGCTGCTTGGTTCTGTTTATAGTTCGCCTGCAGCGGCCGTGACCCCATCTGTCCGCTGGCAGGCGGGCCCTCTTTTTCTTCGCGGCGATAAGGTCCAGCGCTCACATACGTCGACCGCGATCCTGGAGACGATAGCTTCGTATCAAACGCGAAGGGCGAACCGCGCCGGGGCGGTTCCTTCGCCATCGCGAGGGAGAGTTCCTCCGCCGTTAAGCGTTCCACCATCACGGCTGTGAACGTGGCGGTATCAGCGATTTGCTCGATTTCGGCTTCCTCGACCGGTTCGATCACTTCGGCATCAAACACCGGCTCAGGCTCAGTCACTCTAGCGCCGCACTTCCAGCAGCGGTTGACCGCGCCCAGTAGTTCCTCGTTGCAATGGGGACAAAGCCATTTATTCATGATTTGATTATGCGAGCACGCGTCACTTTCGGCAACTGCGGGCAATATCGACGCTCCAAATTTGCGTCGGGCGCACCCTTAGTGCAAAATAAGACGCCACCCACATTGTTCCTTGCCATCACCCTCTCCACGTAGTCTTACATGCCGCGCTATCTCGCCTCGTTGCTTTTTTTCATGCTGCTGGTCTCTCCGGCCGCAGCGCAACAACTCGTCGCACCCACTGGACCGCTTACGCCGGCGGAACAGCGCGCGAAGTTCAAGCTACCGCCTGGCTTTGAGATTCAACTCGTCGCTAGCGAACCGGACGTGCATAAGCCGATGAACTTGAAGTTCGACGCCCGCGGTCGGATGTGGGTGACGCATAGCTTGGAGTATCCCTTTCCCGCGAAAGAGGGCGCGGAGCCGCGCGACTCGATCACCATCTTCAGCGAACTAGGCGAAGATGGCCGCGCGCGTAAAGTGCAAAAGTTCGCCGAACATCTGAACATTCCGATCGGCGTGCTGCCGCTTGATGACGCCAGTACAATCGCCTGGTCAATTCCCAATCTCTACCGCTTCCTAGATACCAACGGTGATGGCGTCGCGGACGAAAAGAGAATCGCCTATGGACCGTTCGGATTCAATGACACGCACGGCAATCAGAACGGACTGACGCGTTGGCTCGATGGGTGGGTCTATGCTTGCCACGGCTTCAATAACCACAGCCAGGTGAAGTTGGGTGGTGAAGGCGAAGTGGTGATGGACTTGCAGTCCGGCAATAGCTATCGCTTCCGCGCTGATGGCTCGCGCATCGAGCAAGTTAGTTGGGGGCAAGTGAATCCCTTTGGGCTGTGTTTTGACCCGTTGGGCAATATGTACACCGCCGATTGTCACTCCAAGCCCGTGACGATGATCCTCCGCGGCGGCTACTATCAAAGCTTCGGCAAGCCGCACGATGGCTTGGGCTACGCGCCGGAGATGACATCCATCGATCACGGCGGCACCGGCATCGCAGGCGTGGTGTACTACGACGCCCAGCAGTTCCCGCCAGAGTTTCGCGATGTGTTGTTTGTCGGAAATGTGATTACCAATCGCATTCATTGCGATCGGCTCTCGTGGCAGGGAAGTTCGCCAACGGTCGCCAAGGTTGAAGATTTCTTAACCTGCGACGATCCTTGGTTTCGCCCTGTCGATGTGCAACTCGGCCCCGATGGTGCGCTCTATGTGCTCGACTTCTACAACAAGATCATCGGGCATTATGAAGTGCCGCTGACGCATCCGGAGCGCGACCGGGAACGAGGTCGTGTGTGGCGAATCATCTATAAGGGTGAGAAAAGTCAGCAGGTCTTGGCCGCAATTCCCGATATGCGCGAGGCGTCCGCCGAGAAGCTGGTCGAATTGCTGGGGAACGCTAACCTCAACGTTCGCGTGATGGCGACCAATACGCTGCTCGATCGTTTTGGGAAAGACGCGGCAACGCTTGCTCGGCAAGTGCTGACGAATTCGAAGAATCCCGCGCATCGCGCGCATGCCGTATGGGTCGTCGCGCGCACGACAGGCATTGATGCCGCGCTTGCCAAGCAACTCGCCCACGATGAAGACCGCCTGGTGCGCACGCACCTACTGCAAGCCTGCGGCGAACGAACCTCGTGGGAGCCAACTCACTACGAGGTGGTGCGCGCGGCGCTGGCCGATAGCGATCCCTTTGTGCGGCGCGCTGCAGTTGTCGCGCTCGCCAGCCATCCACAGGCGGAAAACGTGGCCGCACTCTGCGCGGTGCAGCAACAAGCTCTGCCAGAAGATTTGCAACTGCGTCATGCCGCTCGTATCGCTTTGCGAAATCAACTCCGCAATCCTGAGGTGGGCGCCCAATTGTCCAGCCTCAAGCTGGCTCCCAAAGACTATCAACAAGTGCTGGAACTCGCCGCGCTTTCGCCAGATGGCCCAGCGGCGACGCTCGTTTTCGATGCGGCGCTACGCGGCGAAGTCGATGACGCGCTGCTGGCCAAAGCGCTACCGTCGGCGGCGCGGCATATCGACCCCAGCAAAGTGGAGGAACTCGCGAAGTTCGTTAAGAAGCGATTCGCGAAGGACTTACCCAGTCGATTGGTCGTGTTGCGTGCCCTGCACGAAGGTCTGGCTGCACGCGGCTTGCCTGCGCCGGAATCGTTCAAGAGCGAATTGGTCGAGGTGATGCGCGGCGCGTTGGCGGCCGATCGCGATGGCGTCTGGATCAATGAACCCGTTGCCGGATTACCCGACTCCAAGAGTCCATGGGTGTTGCAGAAACGCGAATACACCGACGGAGCCAATGACATACCCTTGATCAGTTCGCTTCCGGCTGCGGGTGGCGATTCCGAACGCCTGACGGGCGTGTTGCGCAGCCCCAAGTTTAAGCTGCCTGCCCAGCTTTCTTTCTGGATGTGCGGTCACAACGGGTTTCCAACCGTCACCGACGCGAAAAAATGTTATATCCGTTTGCTGCTGGCCGACGGCACCGAGATCGCGCGCAGCTATCCTCCGCGCGCCGATATTGCCCAAAAATTCAGCTGGGATTTGGCCGCGCAGGTTGGCAAAGAAGGCTATGTCGAAGTGGTCGATAGCTACATCGCCGATGCTTATGCCTGGCTGGCGGTGTCGCGCTTCGAGCCAGCCGTTATTAAGCTGCCTGAGGGAGCCGTGGGTGACTTTGATGCATTGCAGGCGGACATGCTGCGACTGGTCGGACAGATGAAACTCGCGCCCTTGTCCGCTGAGGTTTCCAGTACCGCCAGCGATATTAAACAAACCGCCACCGTTCGGCTGGCGGCATGCGATGCGCTCGTCGCCCTTAATGCAGCGCAGGCAATTGGTCCGTTGCAGACGCTGCTGTCCGATGCCAAGCAAGCCACTGACGCGCGGCAACAAGCGGCGGAGTTGATGGGCCGCATCGACCAGGAAGAAGCCCGTCAAACGTTGGTGAAGGAACTCAAAACCGCGCCTAGCTCCGTCGCCGTGGCCATAGCTTCGTCATTGGCCGCCAAGCCCGCGACCGGCGAACTCTTGTTGAAAGAGATTGGCGAAGGGCGTGCCTCGGCGACATTGCTACGCGAACCGACTGTCGTCGCGCGTCTGAAAGCGGCCAACATCGAAAGTCTTGACGCTCGCATCAAAGAACTCACCGCTAAACTCTCGCCAACGGACAATCGCATCGCCGCCACTATCAAAGCGCGTCGCGATGGTTTCTTGCGCGGCCAATATTCTATCGAAACAGGGCAAGCGGTCTTCGCCAAAAGCGCTTGCGCCCAGTGCCACAAGATTGGCAATGTCGGCGCCACGATCGCTCCTGCTCTGGATGGTATTGGCAGTCGCGGCCTCGATCGTCTACTGGAAGACACGCTCGATCCCAATCGCAATGTCGATCAGGCGTTTCGCGTCACGTCCATCACCACTACCGATGGCGTCATCGTTAGCGGCTTCGGCTTGCGGGAAGAAGGCCAAACACTTCTCATGCATGACAGTACCGGCAAGGAGCAACGCGTGCAATTGAGCGACATCGACGCGCGGCAAGTTATTCCGCTCTCGCCGATGCCTGCGAATCTCGCGGAGCAAATCAAAGAAGAGGAATTCTATCATTTGCTGGAATTCCTGCTCAGTCGTAAGACGAAGTAGCGACATTACCCATCCAAAAGGTCATTCTCAGGTTCTCTCATGAATCCTGTTCTCTTTCACGATGTAGAAAACGATGCGGAATTCACCCCCTTCGTGAAGGAACTTAGCGAGTTCTCTTGGAAGAACCAAATCGTCGGCGTAAGTGCGGCAGGACTCTACTACGTCGACGATCGCGTCGCTCGCACGGGACACTACGAGTTCACTGCCAAGCGATTGCCATGGAAGAACGCAGCCAATGTCACGATCGCTAGTTGCCTCAGCTACAAAGGAATTCTGTTTGGCGTGCTCTGTCTGGTCGTGGGTGTGATGGTCTTCATCGCGGGTTGGATCAAGAGTACGCATACCGGCCCTGGTATCTTCGCGATTCCTGTGCTGGGAATCGCTGGCGGTGCCATCTTTATCTTGGGAGCGCGTCGCAATTCCATTCAGGTGAGTTCGCCCGGTGGGACCCTTAATTGGCGGTCAGCACCCATGACTTATCAAAAAACGTTGGAGTACTGCCAACAGGTCAAGCGCTATTGCCAACAGAATAACGTGCACTGCGAATCGCACGTGTAAAGATCTGCGCGCCACCATTATCCGCTAGAACTTCGGCACCATCAGCGGTTCGTCCACTTCTTCGAGCCAAGAATTGTAGAGCAAGACCCGCTGCACTTCCGCCTGCAATTTGTACGGCTTGCCGTTGCTGGGATTTACCTCGTAAGCAGGCAGTGGTTCATCGGTGGCAGCACACAGCAACAAATGCCAGCCTTCCATAGCGGCCAGATCATGCGCTTGGCGACGATGACTGGTATCGAGATGTGTGAGTAGTATCTTGCCCGCGACCATCGGAAACTCTGGACTGAGTTCCGTTTCTTTCAAATATTGCTCGACCTTCACCAAGAGGTTGTGGCGTTGGTAGTAAGGCTGTTCGCAAGCCGTGATGATCTCGCGCATGGTCGTCGCGTAATAGCGTTCGTCCGCTTCGATATGCTTTTGAATGGCCTTGGCGGTGGCGGAAACGCCCGGTTCCTTCCGCAGTGCCGCGAGTTCGTCCTCCGTCAACACCGAAAGCACGTAGCCGTGACGAATCATCTCATAGGTATGCAAGCCAATCGCCCTGTCGCCAATCCACGCCTGACTATCCGCAGGCCAAGCGGCGAGCTGCAGGGCAAGCAAGTCGCGCAGGCGTGCCGCCAGTTGAGGCGTCGCCGCCGGATGTTGCACAAGTGCTTCGAGGACCCGTAGCGCTTCCAATCGCATGGTGACTGCTTTCAGACGCGGCACTAAATGCGATTCGTGCGCCATCGCCTGATCGAGTCGCAGCATCCGCACGAGATTCTGTTCGGCTTTATCCAGGTCACCATCGGCCATATGGATCGCGGCATCGAGCGCTTCCCAGCGATGCGCAAGGGTGGCTGTATCGAACACCGCGATTTCCGCTAATATGCCGTTGGCGAAATCGATCTGAAAGGAACACTCGGGACGATCGAGTACCGCCTGCATTTGCGCCAGCGCGATGCGATGGTACTTAATGAGTTCGCGGGCTCGTTCGAGCGATCCGGCAGGCCAGATGAATTGATCGTGCGGATAGATTTCGGCAATATCGTTCATCGCGCGCATGACTTTCTCGGCGGAAAGTTGTTCGCGTAGGCCAGCGGCGATGTTGTCGTCATTGGGGAGAATCGGATTAGCGGCTTGCAGTTGCGCCGGTGTCACCTCTTCGGCTTGCAGTCGCGCTAGTTCATCCTGAAGCACCGTATCGGGCGACTTCGCCAGACCAGGGAGCGTGCCATACGCCGTGAAGTCCGGCGGCTTATCCCCAGGCCGCATCCCCGTGTCGCAACCCAGAAGAATCGCCAACAAAAATAGGATCGCGAGCTTTGCCGGCTTGTCGCTCCCGCGTGTCTGCAACATCTCGTGACCTCCTCTCAATACGCACCACTAGCGGCGCTTGGATGCGCGCGGGGGCTTGGGAAGCAAGGATTCCAGCGGCAAGAACTCGACTAACTCCGCCATGCCGCGATCGGCCAACTCGCGACCGAAGACATACCGCCCCGGTTGCGACCAGACCCGAATTAAGTCGTCCTCGACGCCAAACAAGCGCGCCAGCAAACGGTCCATTTCCGATTCCAACTCGCCAAAGTGCTTCGCCCATTCGGCTGCTTCCGCCAGACCAACGTGTTCTTCACTTTGCCACTTCATGGGATGAAATAACAACACGCTGAGCGGGGTGACGATGCGCCTGCGACAGGCCGCGAAGGGCCATAGCGCGGCCGAAGAGCACTCGCCTGCCACGACGCCGGTGGCTTGCAAGCCGCGCAGGACAATCAAGTTCACCAGGCTGATGGCACTGTAGGGGCTACCCCCCGGCGAATCAAAGTAGAGCGTACACTCGCCACCGGGAGCCACGCTAAGCAATTTATCGGCCAAATCGTTCGCATGCTCCGTCAAGTCGCCAACCAAGGCAATTTCAGGCGGGCCGTCAGGTGGTGCGTCTTTGGGCATAGGTGCGTCAGATCATGTTCAAGCGCGTACTAGGGGCGTGTCAGGCCACAGGTATACTCTGTTTTGTCGCTTCGGAACAAGGGAAAAACCCCTCGAGATACTAGCCTGTCAACGTTAGCGCGCTAGCGAGGGTGGTAAGATCGTTGCGCCTTCCCATCGCGACCGATGCCTTGCAGCCAGCCGTGTATTTCGACGGAAGCGGTGTGCTGGGGGCCGATTATGCGGGTTATACGTGGCCAATTTTGGCGGAATCGCTCGGTTGGGCAACGTGTAACTTTCCACACCGCCAGGTTTTAATATAATGGAACTTGGTCAGGGCAAGCTTTAGCCGCGGAGCGACTCCGCCTTAGCAGCGCGGAGTAATTACCATGGGAATTAAATTTCGCTGCCCCAATGGGCACAAATTGAACGTGAAGTCCTTTTTGGCTGGCAAGAAGGGGATCTGTCCCCATTGCGGCACCAAGGTGATCATCCCCGAAGAGGCACAACGCGAGGAGGCGGCCGCGATGGTCGCCCGCAATGCGGCGGAAATCGGGGGTTCCACTGCCGTCGCAGTCGCGCCTGTCAGAGGATTGGCCGACACGGTGGCGTTTAAAGCCGGCCCGATCGAGCCCTTCGTCCCCAAAGCTTCGCCCGTCGCGGAAATTGCCAAACCAGTCGCACAACCTGTCGCTGCTGTTAAGCCAGTTGCACCTGTGGCGATGGCGCAACCGCTGAATGTCGCGGCGCTACCAGCCACGCCTGTGGTGTCCCAAGCGGTGGCGGCGATTCCCATGGGGATTGCCCCCGGCGTTCCGGTCACGGCTCCCTTGACTGCCGCGTCGTTGCCTCAGCCAACAATCGATTGCATCGCCGAAGCGCCGAATGCGGTTTGGTATGTGCGACCGCAAAGTGGTGGTCAGTTTGGTCCGGCGCGCGGCGATATCATGCGCAAGTGGCTAGGCGAGGGGCGCGTGAGCGCTGATTCGCTCGTTTGGCGGGACGGTTGGGTCGATTGGAAATCGGCAGCCACTATCTTTCCCCAACTGGCTGTTGCCGCGGGCGTGATGAGCGGTAGTCCCGCATCCGCGTCGGCCCCCTTAACCTCCAGCCCTACCAATACCGCCACTATCAGTTCACCGAGTCGCACTGTTCGACCGCGCCGAAAATCCAACAGCTTCGCCGTGTTAATGGTGGTGTCGCTAGGAGTGATTAGCGTGATTTTGCTCGGGCTGCTGTTGGTCGTGGTCCTCAATGGCGGACTCGGAGGCGGGTCTTAGTCGCGCGTGTAAGGATGTGTCGCATGTTTAAGGATGAACAGTGAAGCCACCTGCGAAACCTCGCTGGCGATCAGTTCTCAGTATCGCCACACTGTTGCTGGCACTGCTGGTCGTGCTGAGCATTCTGGGCGCCTATTTCGCTTCGCGACAGGTTCCGCAGTTCTATACCGAAGCGCTCGCCGCAGAGCGACCTGCGCAAGCGGAGGCAGGCCATGAACTCGAACGTCGCGCCCTCGAACTACGCAACGAATTGCAACGCGCCGGCCAATGGAAAGCCACCTTTACCGACGATCAAATCAACGGGTGGCTGGCGGTCGATTTGGTGGAAAAATTCCCTGATCTGTTGCCTCCGGAAGTGCAGGCGCCACGTGTGGCGATCAACCAAGAGGAAGTCCAGCTCGCATTTCGGTATCACAGCCCAGAAGTGGATACGGTGGTTTCGTTCGCCGCTAGCGTGGCGCTGACGGAAGAAACCAATGTCGTGGCGGTGCGCATTCGCCGCGCACGCGCCGGCGCGCTGCCGATACCGCTCACTCAATTCCTCGATCGGATTGCCAATAAAGTGGAAGGAACCGATCTGGAGATTCGCTGGTCGCAGATTGATGGCGATCCGGTCGCATTGATCCGCTTGCCGCGCGAACATACCGACTTGGCAGACAAGACGTTGCGACTGGAGCGTTTCGAGCTGCGCGATGGCGAAGCCATATTAAGCGGCCGCACGGAGCAACGCTCGCCATAGTGAATTTACTTCACGGCTTGCAGAACCTGCGTCGCGTCCGGAATGATGTACTGCAAACCGCCCCCTTCAGCCAGGGCTTTGCTCCCCGGGGTGGTCCACGTGTCGGCAACGCCTGAGGCGCGCGATTCCAGTGCCGTGACACGACTGGTCAAGCGAAATCGCATGAATTGCCGCGATCCGCTGTCGATGCCCAATCGCTGCATCCCCGTGCCGACCTTGGTATAGAACATGCCCAGCCGATTGGGATCACCATAGGCAATCACTTCCGTGCCCACTTCCAGCGTCACCAACTGCACCTCGCGCGACAGATCCATCCCTTTCACATAGCCTTCGATGCTCTTGGCATTCTTGCCGGGAAAGCGCTCGCGCAAGAACCGCAGGGCCTGCGCCAAGCGGCGTTCGACAAGTGGCGGCGCTTTGGACTTGCCGATGCGCGCCAGCCACTCTCGCACGGAAAGGCCCCAGTATTCATCGCGCGCGGCGGTAGCGGCGGAACGACTCAGTTTGCGACCGTACTTCAAAATGAGCGCGATAAACGCTGTGATTCCCAGGATAACAACCGCCCTGGCAAGATGCTCCGCGGCGCGATCAAGATCGGCATCGGTTTGGGCACTGGCGGCGATCGACAGAAAGCGGCCAATCTCTTGCCCTGCTTCGAAGGCTTGCCAACCCAGAACCAACACTCCGCCGATCAATAGCACGCCATCGGCGATTTCTCCGACGCCAAACAAATGCGAAACACCCCAAGCGGTCAAAACGCCGGCCGTAATCGCGAGGTTCTCCGGAGCGAAGAGTTGCGCGAATTGGTCACGCATCTCTAGGGGCAGACGGGGAGTTGTGCGCTGAGCTGCAGCCAGCAATTTGTCTCCCACGCTCCAGTTGGCGACGGGATCTTCTCCGGCGCCAATGGGTCGCGCCGCCAGGGACTGTGTCAGGCAAAACGTACCGTCGTCCAACACAAACTGCGAACGCGACAAGCAGATCGATCCGGGAACACGACTACCAGGCATAGGAGACTCACAACTTTTCAACAGGCAGTGATTCGGAGAACAAGACTCGCCATTGGTTTGCGTCTCGTGCGGTCAATCTGCATCGGCCATGAAGTTTGGCGCCGCGCAATTCCACTTCGCAAAGTGTCGGCGATGTCTTCAGCAGATCGTACACCCCCGCGTCCCAGCGCGACACACGGCCGCGATCGCCCGAAACGTCCCCTTCGTATTCCAAATATGCGAGACGATGATCCGCCAAAGCGAACGCAGGCAATTCGACACCATTGCGCGGTGGTTCGTCAATCGCCCAGGTTCGTAACACTTCGCCCCATTCCAGCATCACGTCGTAATGCGTCTGGGGCGCGGCGTGGCGGGGCATTTCGTGTAGCAAAATGACGTAGCGTGGCATGGCCGCATTATAATCACTACGCAGCGCGCAGGGGTGCCTTTGCCAGCCACGTATGCCATGTCCCGGCCGGCACGTACGCCAGTTTGGCGACAATCATCAACAGGCAAAAGTTGACCAGGCCCGAGATAGGCAGCAGCAACAACCACAGCACAATACCTGCGATCAACATCAAATTGCGCGTGGCGCGTGGCCAGATCAGCGCGGCGAACGTCAGCTCATATAAGACAATCGCATGCGACCACAGATTGATGATGGAATACTTATCGCGCAAGCCCGATAAATCGACGAGTCGCGAACGGGTCATGGCGATCAACGCCCAAACTCCTTCCCCGCGCCACCAAATATCGCCGTGCAATTTGGCGGTGCCCATCATTAAGTAGAATGCCGCTAGATGAACCTGGATCAAGCGCAGGCTTATCGTTGCCAACCTCGAAGGGACAACCTGCTTGGTGCCTCCCCGCCAGGCATCGATGGAGAGATAATCTCCGCAGGGACCAATCATCAGATACAACAGCAGCAGCGCCAGCACAGGCTCGGTTTGGCCAGTGACGAAGGGCGCGCGATGAACGTATTGCAGTAACACCAGCCAACTCAGTACCGAAGTCACCCGCGTGAAGCACCCCAATGTGAACAGTGCGACAATCAGAATCCCCAGCCAATGCACGGCCAGTATCTGGCTATCGTTTTGCAGCAAATTGAAATACGACCAGAACGCGAATCGATTGACGTTACCGCCGCCGATCACTAGTCGTTCGTACAGCGCTGGCGGAACCAGCCCCTGATTGCTGAACCAGATTGCGACGTCGCTCGTGAGCGTTCCCAGGTAGAGCAGCGTACAGAGTCCAACTCCAATGCGCAGCACGCAGAGCGGCAGCGGATCGCTTGGCGTGAACCAGAAGCGATTCCAACCTGCGCCAAATTCTTCGGTGGCGATCGTCGTTGACGAAGCACTCATGCGCGAAAATGCCTTGTTACTTATCGGTAGGAGGAATCACCGGCGCAACCACGGCGGCACCTTCGAGTTTGATCAATTGTGGCTCGCCATCATCGGCTAGCAGGACGTTCGCTTCGTAGAGCGTATCGATATAACGTTCGTCGTGCGGGTCGGGGGGGAATTCGCTCCCTAGGTCGCTCAAGAGCCGAGGTTGCGAAATATGCCGCTTCAGTCGCAGAACGCCGCTATCGACGTTCATCTGGCGTAGCGCAAAACCGGCGGCGCTGCGCATGAATTCGCCAAACGCTACTTCACCGTCGGTTTGCAAACTAAGAAAGAATGCCGCTTGCACGGCATAGGCGCGAAAACGCTGGCGAGAGTCAGGTGAGCCGCCACCGTACTGATTGAGATTGGTGATGATCGGTTGACCTTCTTCGTCTTCGATCTCCAGTTCCAGGAAGTATTCGTCGTCAAGATCGTTAGCGTTGTTGGTGGCGTCGTACTGGGTCAGTTGATAGGGCGCAAGTCCTGGTTCGATATCGAGTGTGCGCGTGTAGGGTCTCAGCACTTCCATTAGCCGATCCTGGAGTGCGGAGGGGCGCCGAAAGGAGCCCAGCGCGTTATAGGTGCTAAGCGAAAGGAATACGACCGACAGGTGCAACACCAGCAGTAGCGAAACCACTTGCTGCGTGGTGGCCGAAGGGGGCGCGCCAGACGGAGCGGCAGGTGAACGAGAGGAAGCCATAAGCAAAGTTTGCGATCGCGGAAGGATCAAACGCGAAGTCGTCGCGGCTTCCGTACCAGCGCAACACAATCCGTCAATGTAGGAATCGGATGGGACCGGCGGCAAAGTCCAACGGAACCGACCGGTCTTGTGTCACTGCTACGAGCGGTGCAATCGGCGGTCAAGAAACAGCAAGATCGGACTTCGCGGGAAGCCCGATCTCACAGTATTCTTCATGGATGCCGCCGAGTTCCTGAGAAGTTCGGCGGATCGCCAAAAGGCGGTTTGGTGATTGCTCGCGAGAGCAACAGCCAAACTAGGCAGCCTTCTCTTCAGCGGGTGGGGCAGGAGGAGCGTCGGCTGGAGCCGGCACGCCCTTGTCGTCGATGACCTTGCCGCCGCCGCATTCGCAGGCGTCAACAGGGCCGCAGCAATCGTCACCGCCGCAACGCTTGCCGAACAAGCCGTGGCACTTCTCGCGACCACCGCACTTGTGGCTGAACAAGCCGCCACTGCACTTTTCGCGACCGCAGCAACGGTCACGACCACTGCAACGGTCACGACCGTGGCAGCCGTCAAACAGCTTCTTACGGCCGCAGCAATCAGCAGCTGCACCACCGCAATCGCCGCTGCCGCCATCGCAGCCGCCGCAGCCGTTGCCACGGAGCAAGCCAGCGTTGGCCGATTCTTCACCGCCGATCAAGGCGACACCGACGACCGCGAAAAAAATCGCGACGCCAAACAAAACGATCCGATTCATCCCAAATCCTCCAAAAAAACTTACAGGTACCGTAAGCGAACACGAATCTTTGCAAGGGTGGCCGTCAGCGAGATACGTTGCACAAATCAATTGTGAAACTCTTCCGGAGGGCAACCCTGTTGGCCTTGCGCTTGCTAGCAGTTACTGGCGTGGTTGTGGGCGGGTGTGAATCGCTAACGGTCCCGTAGGCTATAGCGATCGCGAAGGCTAGGTCGTTAAGTTAGCATGGCGAAGTTGGCTGTCAAGGGCCGTAGTGAAACTGCACAAACTGCGGTGTTAAGGTTCACTTTAACGGCGGTCTTCGCTCAATCGCGTAAGCATAGGTTGCCGCTTGCGCAAGTCCAGCCCCAAGAAATGAAAACAGGTCCGCCGAAGCAGACCTGGTAAGTTGAGCGCTAAGTATCGCTCCCATCATGATTTGGGACGATCAAATTCCCCCGGTTGAAAGTCGAAAGAAGTCTAGCGGAGGGGGTTTTGATCGGGCTGACGCTCGGCGTTCTGCAGTGGACCACCCTGTGCCGGAACCATCTGTTCGGGTGGGTTCTGGTCGCCAGCAACTTGGGCTTCCGCTTCCTGATATTTCAGTTCCAGGTCGCCAGCATCCTCAAAATTGAAGAAAATCGGCGGCTGATTCTCTTCCGTGGGCGTTGCCAGACCAGCAATACGCCATCCTTCAGGCTGCAAGCGAAGGACCCAGATCACCGCGAAGCTGTTCACTTCGCCTGTGGGAAGTCGCTCCGTCCAGATGCTGCCGACGTGAGCTCCATCTTTTTCCTCGGTGACGTATTCGGTTTGACCAATCTCATAGGACATGCCAGGGGTGCCAGGCGGTTCGACGCGGAAGCCGCTTTTCGCCGTTTCCATGCGGGCTTTGTTGGTCAAGAGTGATTCGGCCAAGTCGCGATCGCCAGCGCGGAGTGAATCGAGGAACTTTGTGACGATGCTATCAGGCTCCGGTGCCAATGTATTCGTACCGGCAGCGCCGTTGGTCGTCGCATCTGTGCCTTGCGCTGGGACACTCGCGGCAGGTATATCGCCAGACTTGCTTCCGCAGCCTGTCATCAACGCGATACAGATCAATCCGGTCAAGGGACTAACAAACTTCCAAGTCATGGGAAAACTCCCCTCCGTGAGACAGGCGAATAGCAACCGACCCGGCGCGGCGGAGTGTCGCAGTTCACGTCGAAAGCGTCAAGGCGAATCCCTAGCGAGTTTTTTCTCGCCCTGACGCACCGGCGTGGACGATGGGCGGGTTCCTCTTATAATGCGTTGCCTTCCCGCAACTAAAGCACCCGCTCGATAAGGACGACCGCAACGTGGCACACGAAGCTGAACATGTAGTAATCATTGGTAGCGGTCCCGCTGGCTGGTCGGCCGCCATATACGCCTCGCGCGCCAACCTCAATCCCATCGTTTACGAAGGGAGCGCTGGCTACGGCACCGTGCCGTTGGGCCAACTGGCGACCACAACCGAAGTCGAAAACTACGCTGGCTTCCCTAGTGGCCGCATCGACCACTTCCTCAATTCGGCCATTGACGAAGAACAAAAATCGTTGCTGCTGCCGCCGGTCGAGGAACATCCTCATGCCGTTACTGGCCCCGAGTTGATGAATCTGATGCGGCAACAAGCTCGCAACTTCGGCACGCGCGTGATTACCGATCAGGTCGAGAGTGTCGATCTCTCCGTGCGCCCCTTCCGTATCAAGCCCTCGGACAATCCCGAAGTCTTTGCGCAAACGATCATCATCGCCACCGGTGCCAGCGCGAATTATCTCGGGTTGCCATCCGAGGAGATGTACAAGAACAAAGGCGTGAGTGCCTGTGCTGTTTGCGATGGCGCTCTGCCGCGTTTTCGCAATAAGCCCTTGGTCGTGGTGGGTGGCGGTGATTCGGCCATCGAAGAAGCAACCTATCTCACGAAATACGCATCGACTGTGCACATGTTGCTGCGACGCGATGAGTTTCGTGCTTCGAAAATCATGCAGGAACGGGCGTTTAATAGTCCCAAAATTCAGATCCACCATTTCACGGAAATTGACGAAGTGCTCGGCGAAGAGAAGGGGGGCGTGACGGCGGTACGCGTGAGGAATAATCAAAACGGCGAAAAGACGGATTTGCCGGCGGGCGGTTTATTTTTGGCGATCGGCCATACGCCCAATACAAAGTTTCTCAACGGTCAACTCGAACTGACCGACAAAGGCTACATCAAGTGGACCACGCCGTTTCGCACTTATACCAGTGTCGAAGGGGTGTTCGCGTCCGGCGACGTGGCCGATGATTATTACCGTCAGGCGATCACGTCCGCGGGCACGGGCTGCATGGCAGCGCTCGACGCCGAGCGCTATCTGGCAGGCAAGGGGCTGTAAACTACTTCCTCCGCTTCGCCAACCAACGATCCAACTCATTCGCGAAGTTCTGTCGATCCTTCGCGGTGAAGTTCGCGGGGCCACGCAGGGTGTGTCCCGCGCCGCGCATCTCGTCCAGCAGGTTGCGCATGGCTAAACGGTCGCCCATATTGGCATCGGAATACAACTCGCCGCGCGGATTGAGCGCCAGCGCCCCCTTGGCCACTACATCGCCCGCCAAAGGTATATCTGCCGTGATAACCAAATCGCCCGGCGAAGCGAGTTCGACAATCTTTCGATCCGCCACATTCGCACCATACGGAACGAGGACGGTGTCGATATACGACGAGGTTGGCGTGCGCATCGATTGATTCGCGACCAGTGTGATCCGCACGTGCCGGCGCTGCGCCGTGCGGAATAACAGTTCCTTGATCTCCACAGGGCACGCATCGGCATCGACCCAAATGCGAGCGACCGGAGCAGTTTCCTTAATGGGTTCTGGGGTGGTGTCTTCCATCCCGCCCATTCTAACGACTGTCGTGCCGCTTTACTGTACCAGCAAACTCAAGCAGGTTACGCCACCTTCGGCTTTTGCGAACTCGGACATGGCGACAGGCTTGACGTCGAATTCGCGGCAAAGCAATTCGGCCGTGGCAACATGCTCGTTGGGCAACACGATGCACTCGCCACTGAGCAGAATATTGGCGGCAAATGGCTCGTGTTTGGGAATTGGTATGTACGTAAACGCACGCAGATCACGGCGCGGAAGCCATTCGGGATTGATCAATAGCCGCCCGTCCGGCAGCGCGCAAACCGCGGTCTTGAGATGCAAACAGCCGGTAACTTCCACGGTGACCACTTCATAACCATAGGGCCGCACGATATTTGCGAGCGATTCAATCCCGGCAGCATTGGACCGTCGTGATCGTCCCACCAGCAACAATCGCCCCACCTGTAGGACGTCGCCCCCTTCCAAGAGCGCCGGCGGTTCGATGCGCCGTACTTCGCGCCAATGTTGCAGGATCGGCGCGATGGCAGTAGGTTCGTTTTGCCGCGATGGCGCGCCCATCGAAGCCATGATGGCGACTTTCTCCAACACTACTGCGGTATCTTCGATGAACGTCGAATCGGCCATTTCTCCGTAATGCGATAGCGTTCGCACGTCCCAGCCACACTCGCACAGCATCTGGCAATAGGCCGCATGTTGCCGCAGTGCCACCGCAAAATCGATGGGTTGTCGGCTGATGTAATTGCGCTCGCCCGCATGCAAATTCGGCGAGGGAAGGTGCGTGAGCGCGATCATGGCTTGGAGTCCAACAGTTTAAGCACTTCGCGTAATGTTGCTTCGGATGGAGCCGTGGCAGCGAATAAGGAACGCGGATAGGTGCGGTACGACACGATCTCGTCATAGATAGCGCCTTCCATCGTTTGACTCGCCCCGAGACCCGCCAGATATTGTAGTCGAAGGTTCTGATCGCGATTGATTTGCGCATCTGCTAACCAAGGAGCGAGCTCGCGGGCGGTGCCGGCATACGTCCCGAGCAATTCGAAGACATCGTTAAAGCCGACTTCATACAGCGACTCGCCTACGAGGATGTACTGCGGTTCGGCCAAACGTTGGATGAGGCGATCGACATCGATGTGGGTCGGTTCCGCTTGGCCCAGCAGCACAATGTCGTAGCCTGCTCCCTGCTGGTCGTTGCTCCAGATGGTGCTATCGGGGAAGACTTCGAAGAACGTTGCCAGTTCACTCTTAACGACTTCGGGACTGCTTTCATAGAGCGGCACCCACTGCGTCACGACCCCGCCTGGATTGAGTCGCCGCTTGCACATCTCGATGTATTCACGCGTGTAGAGACTGGCCGCCCCCTTGACCCACGGATGGATCGGATCCGAG
This sequence comes from Pirellulaceae bacterium, assembly GCA_041752355.1. Classification (GTDB taxonomy): domain Bacteria; phylum Planctomycetota; class Planctomycetia; order Pirellulales; family Pirellulaceae; genus JAEZGD01. The sequence continues at coordinate 21,653 of JBGSHH010000503.1, forward strand.
GTGATGATGTCGAAAGTCTCTCGTGTGGTCAACATGTAGTGGCGGGCGTCGTCATAAACGATCTCGACGCGCTTGTCCGTGACGACGCCATGATTCTCCAATGAGAAATACTTCGCGACGACTTGCGGAATGAGTGGTTCAAGTTCGCAAATGACGATGCGCTCGATATCGGGATGCACGACGAAACTGCCGGAAGTGACGCCTGCGCCGCAGCCGACGATCAATACCGACTTTGGTTTGGGGTGCACGAGCGCGGGAACATGGCCGAGCATTCGTTGCAATCGCATATCTTGCGGCAGACTCGAAGCTTCTACTTTGCCGCTAACGTGAAAACTATGCACATCGATATCGCGCGTTGTGATAGCGATGGAGGAGTTCATTCCCTCGCCAGCATAGACGATGGTGCTATTGCCAGTTTCGCTCGGCAAGAAGCGGCCGTGGGCGATGAGTTCGCCAGGGGTGGCAGGCAACGTCCAGATCAAGCTGGCCGCGACGAGCAAGGCGAACGCCAGCATGGCGAACCGTGTCAACAATTGCCCCACCTGTGGCGATTGACGCGAGGCATTCACGGCGGCGGGGATCAACGTCAACATACCGGAGAGCAACGTGATTCCCATCAACACTTGTTGCGCGTGTTGGGTGCCAATTGCGGCGAGAATCCACACGCTAAAACCCACGGCGCCCACGATCGCGCCCACCGTGTTAGCTGCATAAATGCCGCCGACCAGCTTGCCGGCATCACCACCTGCGGCAACCGCGCCCAGCGCCAGCGGGAAGCTCGCTCCCCACAAGATGGCCGCAGGTAGTATCGCCCACAGGCAACGCAGCACGTCGAGTTGCAAACTATGCCAAGGGTTATGCGACAGCAAGGGATCGACCGGCCAGTAGGGAAGCGACTGCGTCAATTGAAACGCTCCCCAAGCAATGGCTGCGACCAGCAGAATCTGGCAAATTCCCAACGCGACGCGTGGATTGCGTCCGCGCGCCAGTGCCGCGCCCCAACCGCTTCCTAATCCTAGTCCAGTCAAGAACACCGCGAGGATAATTGAGAAAGTGTAAACGGTGCCGCCGATCAACAGCGAGAGCAAACGAGTCCAAATCACTTCCGCGCCCAGCGCGCTGGCACCCGAAAGACCAATGGCGACATAGACGGTCCAGGCTGCTGGACGGTGCGAAACGGCGAGACTGGGCGTTGATGACGGCTCCTGCGATTTACGTGGCACAAAACGCGCCAGACCGACCGCCAAGATCGCCACTGCGATATTAATACCCGCCGCGACAAAACTAGCGACGAGCATATCGTAAACACGCAGCAAGTAGAAGCCCGCCAACAAACAGCCGAACACCGCGCCAGCGATATTGCCGCCATAGAAATATCCCAGCCACGCTACCCCTTGCGGCGTCGCTTCGACGGCGCGAGCGACTGCCGGGAGCGTCGCCCCCATCAGGATCGTCGGTGGCAACAAGAACACCGCCGCCACCAGGCTGCGCAAGACAATGTCGTTGCCGCCGCTCGTGGCGCTCACATAAACACTATGCACATACGGCAGACCAAACAGCACCGCTAAACTAACTACCGCAATCCCCAGTTCGAGCGCTGCGTAAACATGCAATGGATTGGGACGAGTGCTAATGATGCGCGGCAAGCCCAAACTGCCCAAGCACATCCCGCCCATGAACGTCCCGAGCAGCACACCGAATGAAACCGCCGACCCCCCGATCACAAATTGCAGCAACTGAAACCAGACGATCTCATAAATCAACGCCGCGCAACCGCTCCCGACAAAGAGCAGGAGCATGGGAGTCAGCGGTGTGGTGGAAGGGGAGACTTGCGCAGGCGAAGCGGAGGCCATACGGGTTTTCTGTGGCAAGAATGGAGAAAAGGCTGTGCAGGGCAGTCGCTGACAGCATACCGTCCGCGAACCCAACTTGATGACTATGTAACCGTCAACGCCATCACTTTGTTTCGGTCGCCGTCCCCCCAGACAAGATTATTCCGGCGTTTCGGGCAGTTGCTTCCGCTTCAGCCAGCCACGCGTCAGTTCCACCGCCATGGGCAGCACGCTTACAAAGACGATGCCGAGAATGACCAACTCGAAATTCTTCTCGACAATTTCAATGCTGCCGAACCAGAAGCCAGCGAACAGGCAAATCGTGACCCAGGCGATAGCGCCGATCACGTTGTAAATCAGAAACTGCAGGTAGTTCATCTTCCCAATGCCTGCGACAAAGGGTGCGAATGTGCGCACGATCGGCATGAATCGCGCGAGGATGATCGTCTTGCCGCCGTGGCGTTCGTAAAATGCCTGCGTCCTGGCGATATGCTTGGGATTGATAAACGGAACCTTAGCGCCGAAGAAATAGCCTAAATGATAGTTCACCGTGTCGCCTAGAATCGCCGCCACGATCATCAGTAGCCACATCAGGTACACATTCAGTTCGAAATTTGGCTTGGCGGCAAGCGCGCCCGCGGCGAACAGCAACGAATCGCCGGGGAGCAAGGGCATGAAGACCAAACCCGTTTCGCAAAAGATGATGCCAAACAACAGGCCATAAACAAGCGCGCCATTGGCTTGCGCGAATTCGGCCAGCTTGTCGTCGATGTGCAGGAGCCAGGAAAACCATTCCATAGTCGTCAACCTGCTCCCATGCCGCGGTCGAATGCATCTTGATCGCGAGCATAAACCGCGAGCGTTGATTCAAACGTCTGTGGTGAAATCGTCCAAGATGGTTCGCTATCGGTAAAGGCGTTGCAGTGATTCACCAGCACGCGATACAGAAACTTAAACAAGTGGCGCGGCACGCGCAAACTGCGAAACGCGTCGATCAAGCGACGATCGGTGAGCGCGGGATCGAACATGCCGCGCAGATTGGGCGTGGTGTCTTTCGCAGCGCAGGCGTGCAACCGGGCATTCGTCACATCAAACAGCGCTTCGCCCGTCCACTCGAAGGAAGGAACCATGTTCTGTTTATCTAGCCGCGCGCGTTGATAGAAATCGCGATCCTCCCGATCGATATAGCGAGTCAGTTCGCTGGGCAGCATCATCTTCAGGCCCAAGCCTGGATGCTTGAGGAACTTGTTATCGAGCATCGGCCAGAGCAAGGCTTTCATCAACTCGGCCGAGCCATTAATTAAATGCGGTTCGTCGACGCGATCCACCAGCACGACCACGCCGGTATAGCCCATGGTTGCAAGCAAGCCTTGGAACTTCTGTAGCAGTTCGTAGCGATCGTCGGTGCGATCCTTGTTAGGCAGCGGCTGACTGGCGAGTTCCGCCTTGGTGAAATACATCAGCACGCGCCGCAGTGGACCCACTTCGTGATTACCCACTCGCATCTGCCGCACGATCCCACGCGCATTCGACCAACAGCTCCCTAATCGCGTGAGCCACGGCACCCAACCGACCAAGCAAACACTCGCACCGATCACCAGCCATAGCGCCAGCGGCTTCATCCACTCCGCATAGCCGCCCAAGAACATCGCCAGCAACAGCGCCGTAACTCCCAGCGTTACGCCTGCGCCCAGCAAGCTTTCCCACCACGATTTCCAGGTGCGAAACTTCAATCGCTTGCGCAAGCGATGCCAACGACCTTCAAAGGTCGCTGCTGTCGATTGATCGTAACACGCAGCCAATAGCAACATGTCGCGGGCCTGATGCCGGTCGAAGGCGTCGATGAGCGAAGGCTGTATGTCGGCATCGACCGCTTTACTTGGTTGCTTTTCTTCCAAAAGGCGATCGATCAGCCCCGTGATGCCAAGCGACAAAATGGCGTCCATGTGATCCCACAATCGCCACTGGGCCAGCACGCGATCGCTCCGTTGCTTGCCGCGCGAGAGCTTGTCGCGAAAGCGATCGAGAAATGGATTGAAATCGTCGTAGTGAATCACGTACAGCTTCTTGCCGATGTGCTGCCCGTTGTACTCCTCGAGCTTCCGCGCGATCTGCAAGCGCATCGCCGTCTTACCTGATCCTTTTTCGCCAAAGACAATCGCCGTTGCTGGTTCCGCCGGATCGCCGTAGACCTTGTCCCACGTGGGATGGAACGTGCTGGCGATGCAATGGTCTTTGAACACCGGATCGGTCTGCGCATCTTCATCCGCGAACGGGTTGCGGGCGATGCCGTGATGTTCGAGAAAGGTCTGGATCTTCATGAGTCGAAAACTACTAGCGGCGTGAGTAAGCGGTGCATGCTACTGGGCACGGTAGTATAGCCTTTTGTTGGCAGTTCGCGGTCGAGGATTAGGCGGGATATAACGAAGAAAGGGCTTCCGACCCGGCGGAAGCCCTCGTGTGCGTGTTCACAACAACGACTGTGACTTACTTGGACTTCAAGCTCTCGATCATGGTCGTGAAGGCCTTTTCTTGGCCGTCCATGGTCTTCTTAGGACCGTACGCTTTTACGAAATAATTTCCTTGGTCGCCACCGATGATGATCGCGCCCAGCATGCGGTAGTCATCGCGCAACGTCGTCTTACCACCAGCGAAGGGACCACCGGCCGTGTCTTTATAGGTACCATTGAGGTCGACGAGATGTACTTCAAACTTGCCGACTTTGGTTTTGTCAACGCGCGCCTTCTCCTTGGGCAGTGCCTTGCCTTCGGCGGTTTGAAATTGACCGATCCAGCGCTCGATGTTGGCTTCGACGCTGCCCCCCGCGCCCATCACGGTGACTCGGCCATCGGCCTCATCTCCTTCGACCTTGGGAATGGCGAATTCGTATTGCACGATGTTGGTCGCGGGCTTCTTTTTGGTCCAATCGGCGGGAGCTTGCAAGGTAAGTTTCCCTTCCTCGCCGAGTTCGAGGGTGATGGGTTCATCCGCAGCGGAGCAGCGCGTGGCGAAACCGCCTAGTACGAGCGAGAGCAACGTCAGGTAAGTGAACAGGGAGCGTGGCATGGTGGTTTCCGTGAGGTAGGAGTGCGGGGTAGGGTGAAAACCCGAGCCGGGCTTCCCTCCAATATGCTTTGTTGCCGCCCCCCTCGTCAATCATGCCTGCCCTCGTTACCAACCCTCCGGCTTGGTATTGCGCTGCCGCCCAAAACCTCCGTGACGAGCATCACGGCATCCAACTGCCACCTATCGAAGCCTTTTTTACCCGATTTGGGGAATACGTCGTGACGTTGGCACCAACGACTTTTCTAGAAATGCCGTCCCAGAAACAGACGTGGCGAGTGCTCGAGGGGGAAATTCAGAATACCCGCCTTACATCTAGTTACCCAAATTAACCGCTTCGTTGATCAATCCCAGGTAATAACCAGCCAGCTTGAAGATGAGCAGGATGATTAGCGCCGAGACGAGCAGCCAGCAGGCCATGCCGGCGAAGACAGTGAGCGTTCTCAGTAGAACCTGAGCGCGCTCGCGACAATCTTCGGCATAGTGATCGAGCGTTTCGCTGACCATGCCAGTGAGTTCGCCGGTTTCGAGCGACATCAAGAACTCTTCCGGGAAACGCCCTGTCTCGCGCAACGCATCGGCCATCGGGCAGCGCTGGAGCATCGTTGCTTCCACGCGATCGGTGAGGGAAGAATAATGGATATTCTGCGAGGCTCTAAGTGCCAAGCGGATGGAACTCACTGCGTCCATGCCAGCATCAATGGCCATCGACAAGCACCAGGCGATGCGCGACATTGCTAATAGTTGCAAACACTTGCCGAGGACCGGCACCTTCAAAACCAGCGGCATGAGCGCGCCGGTCCAGAGCCAGCCGCGCGAAAAGGCGGTCACGAGCACTGCGATGAAAATCGCAATCGCCAAAATGATGTTGATATAGATGATGAGCCCACTCGTTCCCTTCAAGCCCAAGCCAATCAGATCGACAGGGTCCCCATTAAGATTGGTCGGGTCGAGCGGGCCCATGATCCAAATTAACAAGCCCACAATCGATAGCGTCGCCAGTAGTTGGATCGCTGGCCAGGTGAGACCGGCCAGAAACGTGCGACGGAGGCTGATGAGATTCTCGTAATGTTCCGCCAGTTGCTTTGCGACCCGCTCCAACTTGCCTGTCTGCTCGCCAACATGCATCATTTCCACGGCGAGGGATGGAAAGAAACCGCGTTGAGCCGCGAGGGAATCGCCGACAGTTTCCCCGTCATCGATGCGCCGCACAACATCCGCCATCTTGTCGCGCTGACTTGCCGGCCCAATCTTCGCTTCCCGATCGAACACCTGCCGTACATCCAAGCCGGCGTGCAGACTAGTCGCCACGCGGCGGCAGAAGAGTGCGAGATGTTTGGTGGCGATCATGGGGAACAGCGACCGAGTCGAAAGCGGCAAGCGGACCGAAAGCAACTGGGTTCATCGTGAAGGTTGACGGGAGGGATAGCAAGTGGAGGCCGCATCTCACTTGCGCCTTTCCGCTATTCCGACTTTGTCCCGATCTCTGCCCCCACTATCCAAGCCCCTCTCCTCACTGCTTACAATACCCGCCATGCCGAAATACGAAACGATTGCGATCTTGGGGACGGGGCTGATCGGAGCTTCCATTGGTTTGGCGGTGCGCGAGCGTGGTTTGGCGAAATGCGTTGTCGGCATTGGCCGCACTAAGAAGACGCTGGCCAAGGCCAAAGATCGCGGTGCGGTCGACGAAATTACCACAAGTTTGTCCAAAGGGGTGAAACAGGCCGAACTCACTATCGTCTGTACGCCGGTCGATCGGATCGCCGAACAGGTGCAGGCGGTCGCGGCGACTGCTCGACGCGGTGCGCTCATTACCGACGCCGGAAGTACCAAGGTAGAGATCGTGTCCGCCGTGGGTGCGGTGTTACCCAACGAAGCGCGATTTGTCGGCAGTCACCCATTAGCGGGAAGCGAAAAGACAGGGCCTGAGTTCGCCCGTGGGGATTTATTGGTGGATCGCGTCGTGATCGTGACTCCAGCAACGCACACACGCAGCGAAGATTTAGCGGCGATCCGCGATTTTTGGCAGCGACTTGGGGCGAAAGTCATCGAGATGACGCCGGACGCCCACGACGCAGCGGTCGCAGCCACCAGTCACGTCCCACATGCCGTTGCTTCGGCTTTAGCGGCGGCAACTCCCACCCAAGCGTTGGAATTGGTGGCCGGGGGCTGGCTCGATACGACGCGCATTGCCGGTGGTGACGCGGAATTGTGGCGACAGATTCTGCTTTCCAATCGCGCCCACACCTTGCGAGCGCTGGCCAAGTTTGGGAAAGTGCTGGGGGAATTACGCACCGCATTGCGTGACCGCGATGGCGAAGCACTTCGCCGCATCTTGGAGGCAGGAAAACAGACCCGTGACGCTGTGGGAAGTTGACATTCACCCCGCCCCGGGGCAACCCGACCTCATCGCCCAACACGTCGCCAGCCAGGCGGCGGATGTGGGCTTGCCGCACGACTTGAAGGTGATCGCTGCCCGTGGATTCTTGATCCAAGGGGAGCTTTCACGCGAGCAAATTGACCGGATCGCGGCAGAACTATTGGGCGATAGTGTGGTAGAAACGACCGTGGTGGCCCAAGTCGGCGACGAGGCATTGCTGCTCTCTCCAGACGCCAGTCGCACCGCGCAGTTGATTCATGTTCTTCCAAAACCCGGCGTTACCGATCAGGTTGCCGCCAGCGCGCAAAAGGCCATCGCCGATTTCGGCTTCACGGCTGCCGCCGTCGGCACACTCACCAAGTACTGGATCGAAGATCTTCGCCCCGATCAGGTGGCGCTGCTGACCAGAAAGATTCTGGCGAACGATTCGATCGAACAGGTGATAGCCGGTCCCCTGACGATGACGCGGATCGATTTCGGAACGCCGACCAAGTTTGAGTTGACGATCGCGCCCATTCGCGAACTCAACGACGAGCAACTGATGGCGCTCAGCAAACGCTGGCAACTCAGTCTGACGCTGGTGGAGATGCAAACCATCCAGCGACATTTTCGCGATCTGGGACGAGAACCGACCGACGCCGAACTGGAAACCGTCGCGCAAACCTGGAGCGAGCATTGCAGCCATAAAACGCTGGCAGGCAAGGTTCGCTATCGCGACGAGCATGGCGAACACACGTTCAATAACATGCTCAAGGAAACGATCTTCGCGGCCACGCAGCAGATTCGCAAGAACCTCGGGCACTTGGATTGGTGCGTCAGCGTTTTCAAAGACAATGCAGGTATTGTCACCTTCGACGAAGAGCATCACGTTTGTTTCAAGGTCGAAACCCACAATCGGCCCTCGGCCATCGAGCCTTACGGCGGTGCCAATACAGGGGTCGGCGGGGTGATTCGCGATACGCTTGGCACGGGATTAGGCGCCAAGCCGATCTGCAACACCGATATTTTCTGCTTCGCTCCGCCGACAACGTCGGTGCATGAATTGCCGCCGGGCGTGCTGCATCCACGGCGCGTGATGCGCGGTGTGGTCAGCGGGGTACGCGACTATGGCAATCGGATGGGAATTCCGACGGTCAACGGCGCGATTTACTTCGATCCCCGCTATGTCGGCAATCCGCTGGTGTTTTGTGGGAATGTGGGGCTGATTCCCGTCGATAAAGCGTTCAAGAAAGTGCATCCCAACGATTACATCGTCGCAATTGGCGGGCGAACGGGACGGGATGGTATTCACGGCGCGACGTTTAGCTCCGCCGAACTGACGCACGAAAGCGAAAGCATCTCCGGTGGCGCGGTGCAAATTGGCAACGCCATCACCGAAAAGATGGCGATGGATGTGATGCTCGCCGCTCGCGATCAAGGACTCTACAACGCCGTGACCGATTGCGGTGCTGGCGGGTTCAGCAGCGCCGTTGGCGAGATGGGGGAAGAACTAGGCGCGGAAGTGTGGCTCGATCGCGCGCCGCTGAAGTATGCCGGACTCACCTATACCGAGATTTGGATTAGCGAAGCGCAAGAACGAATGGTTTTCGCCGTGCCGCCGGCGAAGTGGGAAGCGTTTCATGCGCTGTGCGCTTCCGAGGGGGTCGAGGCGACGATCATCGGCCAGTTCAAGCCAACGGGGCGCCTGGTGCTAAAGTACGAAGACCAGCAAGTCGCCGACATGTCGATGGAGTTCTTGCATCAAGGCCGCCCGCCGGTGGTGCGCGATGCGGTGTTCATCGCGCCGCCTGTCGAGGCGTTGGAGTTGCCAAGTGCGGCGTTGAATTATGGTGAAGTGCTACATGCCTTGCTGGGTTCACTCAATATCGCCAGCAAAGAATGGGTGATTCGTCAGTACGATCACGAAGTGCAAGGAGGCAGCGTAGTCAAGCCTTTGGTCGGCGTGGCGAACGATGGCCCCAGCGATGCCGCAGTGATTCGCCCCGTGCTTTCGTCGCGACGAGGCTTGGTGATTGCATGTGGCATGAATCCGCGCTTTGGCGATCTTGATCCGTATCACGCGGCTACCAGCGCGATTGACGAAGCTGTGCGCAACTGCGTGGCGGTGGGTGCCGATCCGCGTCGCATCGCCATTTTGGATAATTTCTGCTGGGGATATACCGATCGTCCCGAAACGCTTGGTTCGCTGGTGCGCGCCGCGCTCGGTTGCCACGATGCGGCCATCGCCTTGCAGACTCCGTTCATCAGCGGCAAGGACAGCCTTAACAACGAATTCAGTTACTTCACCTCTGACAACGAGAAACGCACAATCAGCATTCCCAGCACGCTGTTGATTAGCGCGCTGGGCCAGGTTGCCGACGTGGCGAAGTGCGTGACGATGGACTTGAAAGCGCCAGGCAATAAGCTGTACATCGTGGGGTTAACCAAGAACGAACTAGGCGGTTCGCATTTGGCCATGGTGCAGGGACTCCGTGGGGGACGTGTGCCGCAAGTCGATTTGGAAATGGCCAACGAGATCTTCGATGGCGTACATGGCGCGATTCATGGCGGCAGCGTACGTGCTTGTCACGACCTCAGTGAAGGCGGACTAGCGGTGGCAGTAGCCGAGATGGCGTTCGCGGGGGGCTACGGCGCGAAGATCGATATTGCCCGCCTGCCAAATGACTTGGATGAACTCGCACCGCACGAAAAGATTGCCGCGCTATTGTTTGCGGAATCGAATAGCCGCTTCTTGTGTGAGGTTTCGGAAGACGAAGCGGCCGCATTTGAAGAACGTCTGAGCGAAGTTCCCTTCGCCGCCATTGGCGAAGTGACAAAGTCCGTGCGCGTCGAAATTGCTTTCGACGGTCAACCCGTATTGTCCGAAGACATCGTCGCACTGAAACAAGCCTGGCAGGAACCGCTCCGCTGGTAAGAATTCCCAGGAAGTTGCAAACATTGCCATGAAGCCCCGCGTCTTAATCCTTCGAGCCCCCGGTACTAACTGCGATCGCGAGTCGGCGTTCGCGTTCGAAAAGGCTGGTGCTACCTGCGATTTCGTCCATATCGAGCGTTTATTGGAATCGCCTAAACTGGTGGCCGACTATCAAATTCTCTGTCTCCCAGGCGGATTCAGCTATGGCGACGACATTGCCGCCGGGCGAATTCTCGCCAATCAGATTCGTCATCATTTGCGCGATGTGCTGGAAGAATTCAAAGCGGCCAAGAAGTTGATTCTCGGCATCTGCAATGGCTTTCAGATCTTGATCAAGTCCGGCGTGCTTCTGCCGGATGCCGCCGAAGGTGGTCTGGCGGCGACATTAACTTTGAATGATTCCGGCAAGTTTGAGGATCGCTGGGTTCAATTGCGCACGGTGAGCGACAAGTGCGTCTTCTTGCGGGACATCGAGCAGATGTACCTGCCGGTTGCGCATGCCGAAGGGAAGTTCGTGCCGCATGACGCGCAGGCGCTCGCTGCGCTGCAAGGCAACGGGCAAGTTGTACTTAAGTATGCCCGACTCGATGGAGGCAGCGGCGATGTGCCGTATCCGGATTGTCCCAACGGCGCAGTTGACGCCATCGCGGGCGTATGCGATGAAACGGGCCGCGTGATGGGACTGATGCCGCATCCTGAGCGGCATATCGATCCCACGCAGCACCCGCGCTGGACGCGCGAGCCGCAGCCAGAACATGGTGCAGGCTTTAGAGTCTTTCAAAATGCCGTAAGCTACTTCTCGGCTACGTGAGGATCTCGCGTATCACGTTCCCTTTGCTGACTGCGAGCGCTCGACCTTGCAAGTCGTGGATCTCCGTCTCCGGCATATAACCCAGGCAATGCAGGATCGTCGCCGTAAGATCTTCGGGACGCACCAAGCCATCGGCCGGTTGCCCGCCTAGGCGATCTGACGCGCCATGCACCATGCCGCCGCGAATGCCGCCACCGGCAAGCGCGATGGAAAAGACTGGCCCCCAATGTTCGCGCCCCGCGCGACCGTTGAATTTGGGCGTCCGACCGAACTCTGAGAGACAAACAACGAGCGTTTCGTCGAGCAAGGCGCGCTGGGCGAGATCTTCCAAGAGCGCGGAGAAGGCTTGATCGGTCGGTGGAATCAACACCTTTTTCAAGCGATTGGTTTCATCGGTGTGCGAATCCCAACAAGGATTATCCGAAGGCTCGTCGGGGCCGCGAAACCAATTGACTTGCACTAGGTTCACGCCTGCCTCGACCAAACGCCGCGCGAGCAGAGTACTTTGGCCGAACTGCGTCATGCCATAGCGCTCGCGTGTCGCTGCCGCTTCCAATGCCAGATTAAAGGCGCCGCGCGATTGGGGCGAAGCGAGCAAGTCGTAGGCGCGCTGCGTCAAGCCACTGTAATGTTGCATCGCGTGACTGCGATCCATACCAGCCAGCGAGTGATTTAAGGTGTCGAGCAGCGAGCGCCGCCCGTCCAACCGTTCGACGGAAACATCCATCGGCAAGCTGAATTGCGGGATGCTGAAATCTTTTGAGGCAGGCTCACAGCGAAAAAGCCAGGGATCGGTCGGGCGTCCTAGAAAGCCAGCGTCTTGTCCCGGCCACACGCTCCCGTCGGTGTTGAAAATATGGCAAGGAAGTCGAATCGCGGCCGGCAGTTCTTTACCGCCATGCTTAAGCTGTTGCACGACCGCGCCCAGATTGGGCCAATCGTTGGGAGCGCCGGGGTTAGCGTTCTCCTGATTCATGGGCGCGTGAGGACGGCCGGTGAGCATGTAGTAGCCGCTGGAGGAATGCGCGTTATCGCCTGTGGAAACGGCGCGCAGCACGCAGAGTTTATCGGCTTGCTTGGCGAGTTGCGGCATCAACTCGCCGAAGCGGATGCCACTGACATTCGTCTCGATGGAGCCAATCTCGCCCCGCACCTCGGCAGGAGCATCTGGCTTGGGATCCCAGGTGGAGTGTTGCGGCGGGCCCCCCATCAAGAATAGCAAGATGCACGACTTCGCCTTCCCTTCGCTGCGGCGAATCACCGGCTGCGCCGCAGCGCTCGCTTGGGACGCCAACAGCATGGGCAAACTTAGCCCCAGCGCGCCTAAGCCGCCGACATACAGCGCTTCGCGCCGCGTCAGACCATCGCAAAATCGGGATTTGCCGGCTCGAGACGTGAACACGCCTGCGCTCCTGGTGGGGAAGAGGACCACTGTGGTATAGAATACAGAAGTTGGCGGAGAATTCCCAGCGAAATCAGCCAATCGCGACGCCAGCGGCGGAGGAAAAATTATGTCAACGAGTTCTTTACCAAGAATTACCCCAGAAGAATTTCTCCGACGAGAGGCGGTCGCCGTCGAGAAGCATCAGTACTATCAGGGCGAGGTATTCGCGATGGCGGGCGGATCGCAACCGCATAACCGGATTATCCTTAATATTTCGTCACGCCTCTATAGTGCATTGTCAGGTCAGCCGTGCCAACCGATCAGTTCCGACGTGATGGTCAAGGTAAAATCAACGGGCCTCATGACCTATCCTGATGGCGGGGTGATCTGCCCTCCTGTGACGCGCGAACCAGGTCCGATTGAAGTCATTCTCAATCCACGTATCTTGGTCGAAGTACTGTCGCCTTCAACGGAACGGTACGATCGCCTCACAAAATTTACGCACTACGAGCAAATCGAATCGTTGACGGACCTGCTCTTAGTGCGGCAAGACCAACCCGTGATCGAACACTATTCGCGTTTGGCCGCTGGACCGTGGACACCGCGTTTGGTGATTGGCTTGGACGCGGAGATCGTGTTTGATTCGATCGCCTGCCAGTTGCCACTGGCGCACATCTATGATGGCGTTGAGTTCCCGGAACCGCCCGGACCACCGCCGCCGGTGTTTGTCTTGGCACCCATGCCAGAAACATGAGTCGCACGCGATTTCACGCCATAATCCCCTTCACCAACTTCCCTTCGACATCGGTCAAGCGGAAGTCGCGGCCTTGGAAACGATAGGTGAGCTTGGTGTGATCGATGCCGAGTAAGTGCATGATCGTGGTGTTCCAATCGTGGATATGCACGCCATCCTTGACGATGTTGTAACAGAAGCCGTCAGTTTCGCCGTAACTAACGCCCGGCTTGCTACCGCCACCTGCCATCCACATTGTGAAGCAGCGGCCGTGATGATCGCGGCCGTAGTTGGTCTGCGTGAGCGCGCCTTGGCTATAGACTGTGCGGCCAAACTCTCCACCCCAGAGTACGAGTGTGTCTTCCAAGAGTCCGCGTCGATGGAGATCTTCGACTAGCGCCGCCGAAGGTTGATCGACATCCTTGCACTGTCCGCGAATCTGACCGGGCAAGCTACTATGTTGATCCCAGCCGCGATGCATGAGCTGAATGAAGCGCACGCCGCGCTCCGCCATGCGACGGGCCAGCAAACAGTTACGAGCAAAGCCACCATCGACGCCGGAATCATTGACGCCGTAAAGGTCGAGCGTTTCCTGCGTCTCTTGCGACAGATCGGTCAGTTCCGGTACGGAGGCTTGCATCTTGAAGGCCATCTCGTACTGCTGGATGCGGGTGTTGATCTCCGGATCGCCGAATGATTCGAACGCGAGCTTGTTGAGTTCATTCACGCCATCAAGCATCGCGCGGCGCGAGTCGCGATCGATGCCAGGCGGATTGGAAAGATAAAGCACCGGATCTTGCCCCGCGCGAAAGCGCACTCCTTGGTGCTGCGAGGGGATGAAACCGCTCCCCCACAAACGCGAAAAGATGGGCTGATCGGTCTTGTTGCCGGAGCCTTGGCTGATCATGACGATGAACGCCGGCAGACTGGAATTTTCAGTGCCCAGGCCGTAGCTGAGCCAGGCACCCAGGCTGGGACGGCCGGGTTGTTGGGAGCCCGTTTGAATGAATGTGGTGGCGGGATCGTGATTGATGGCTTCGGTATGCATCGCCTTGACGAGGGTCAAACGATCGACGATTTTCGCCGTGTGCGGCAAGAGTTCGCTGATCCATGTGCCGCTTTCGCCATGCTGCTTAAAATCAAAGATCGGATTCACGCAGGGAAACGACTTTTGACCGCTTGTCATGCCGGTCACGCGCTGCCCCATCCGCACCGAGGCAGGCAATTCTTCGCCATGATGTTGCTTGAGCGCGGGCTTATAGTCGAACAGATCGATGTGTGAAGGCCCACCCGACATGAATAAATAGATCACCCGTTTCGCCTTGGGGGGCACATGCAGCGCTTTCAACTCGCCCGGTACCGCCTCGCGCGGAGGGAGCTTCGTGTTGTCTGCCGCTTGCAATCCTGCCGACTGCATTAATGACGCCAAGGCCGCCAGGCTAACGCCGGAAGCAGCGCGACCAAAGAAGTGACGGCGGTTGAGGAGTTGGTTAAGTTCAAATGGTTTCACTGTAGAATCCTTGTTGCTGCTTGCATCGCTAACCGTTGCCATTGTCCTAGCGACTATGATCCTCACGCGATAATGCAACGAGTTCGTCGAAGCGCGCCAGGTACGCGGCATGAATCTGCGCCAGATGACCACGGGCTTCATCAATTCTATCCGGATTCGTTCGCACTAATTCGATGACGTCAACTTCGTCTTTGGGGCGTCCGGCCGCCAGTTTCAATTCGATTAGCGCTGGAAAACTCACGTAAGTCAGCCGCGCGGCGGTCCCGCCCATCTGATCTGGATGCCGAATGAGAGTCGGTGCCATCTTAGTTTGCGTGCCTGGTTGTTTGCCTTCAGGCAGAATATCCACGGTGATATCCGTCTCTCTATGCTGCACTTTCGGCCAACGTCCTGCTGGAATGGCAAGCACTTGAAAGCCCGCGAGTTCCGCCGTGCGAATGAAATCGGCGATCTGGTCTTCCGGAAGCACGATATCCACATCTTGCGTGACGCGGTCGGCATAGCCGTGCCACCACACTGCCCAACCTCCCGCTAGGACGGCGGTGGCATTCGTCGCCGCCAAAACGCGGTTCACATCGCGAATGACGCGTCCAAATCGCCCCGGCAAATCTTGAGGTTCGTTCATCGTGCTACGACTCGCGCGCAGTTGGTCGCTCAGCTCGACTTGCTCGGCGATTAGCGAAAGGGTTGCCATACTACTTCGTCACCGTTTCATCCAGGTTCAATATCACGCTAGCCACCATCGTGTAGGCGGCGAGTTGATTGGCGTCGAGCTTTTCATCACGAGGCGATTCGCCGATCGCCAACAGTTTGCCGGCTAGCTGGGTTTCGCTCTGCCCTTTGGCAAGTTGCTGATCGTAAATCTTGCGCAAGATCGCCTGCTCTTGATCCACTGGCAAACGCGCCGTGGCCAATTCAAATGCGAAGGCAATCCGCGACTGGGGCGAATCGCCGCCTTCTTTCATCATACGCTCGGCGAGCTTGCGAGAGGCCTCGATATAGGTGGGGTCATTGAGCAAAATTAACGCCTGTAGCGGGGTATTGGTACGACCTCGTCGGACTGTGCAGGTTTCGCGGTCAGGTGCGTCGAATGTTGCCAATTGCGGCGGCGGGCTCGTGCGTTTCCAAAACGTGTACATCGTGCGGCGATAAAGGTCCTCGCCATGACTTTGGGTGTACTCTTGCGCTGTCCAATTCTTGCCATCCTGACGCGAGGCCAGTTCGCTCCATAAACCATCCGGCTGATAAGGCGAAACACTTTTGCCGCCAATGATGGGATTCATTAGTCCGCTGATGTAAAGCGCTTGATCGCGGATGAATTCCGCTTGCAAGCGATGGCGCGGGCCACGTGCGAGCAAGCGATTCTCAGGATCGAGTTCGACCAACTCCGGCGTGACGCTGGCGGATTGACGATACGACGCTGAGGTCACCATCAAACGAATGAGTTGCTTCACGTCCCACGCGCCAATTCCCTTGCCGCTGGAATCCTTCCGTTCAGGAGTCATAAACTCCACTGCGAGGTAATCGAGCAACTCGGGATGGCTGGGAAGTTCGCCCTGGGATCCGAGGTCCTCGACCGTTTTGACCAAACCGGTGCCGAACACCAATTGCCAATAACGATTTACGATCACGCGCGACATGAGCGGATGCTGTTTGTCGGTAAGCCACATCGCCAGACCCAAACGATTGTGGGGCAAGCCTTGGGCCATGGGGGATAAAGCTTGCGGAACGTCGGCGGTCACTTCCTCGCCGAGCTGATCGTATTGGCCACGCATCAGGATATTCGTCTTCCGCGGCTGGGCCATTTCCTGCATCACCATGGTGGTTGGAATCGCCTTTTCGATGGCGGCGAGTTCTCCTTTAGCGTCCGCGAGTGAGTTGCGCAGTGCTCCCAGTTGCGACGACACGTTTTCGCGAAAGTATTGCTTGATCGCCGTGGCCTGTTCGGGCGAACGTTCGCGGCTCTCGATCGCAAGCGCATGGACGACAGTGTCCGGCAGCTTGTTCGCACGGCGCGGATTTTTGGCACCGGTCGCCGTCAATCGAAACACGCCGAGCTGATGTTGAGCAAAGGGTGCGTCGAAGCGCAGTTCGACGGTCGCTCGCACCACGCCTGCGCTGGCCAGCGCTTCCGCCAATTCAAAAATCGCCACATGCGGCTTGCCGACTTCCGGAAAAATAGCCCAGCCACTTTTGGGATCGTTATCGATGGCATTCGCGACCGGGTAATCTTGCTGGCTGAAGTCCGCGACGGCGGTCGCCAGTTTGCGCGCCGTGGTTTGATCCGGCGAAACCGAATTGGCGGTCGACAATTTCACGTCAGTCAGCACGATATTGCCGTTTACCGAGCGTCCTGGTCCTTTGCCATTGAGCTTGTCATTGACGCCGGTTTCCAGTCGTAGAGCGGTGAGTGAACGTAGATCGACATCCGCGGTAATGGTGTAGCGCTCGGAGGCGGCATTGGCGCCAGTGACAATGAGCATTTTATCGTCGCGTTTGCTGAACTCTGCTTTGCCGTGCGATTGCATGGTGAGGGGATCGAGGATCGTCCAAGCGACTTGCTCCTCCTTGGTTGCCGTCTTCTCCCAAAGGGCTTGTTCGGCATCGACATTCTCGCCCGCGTTAGCCAATTGCTGCTCGAACTTGGCGATCTCGGCCTGCAGCACTTGCATTTCTTCGCGCTGCGCGATCGTGGGTGCTTTCAACAGCGGCGCGGCGTTACCTTTGCTGCCATCAAGTCCGTTTTCCGGCACGTTATGGAAAAATGCATACAGCTGATAGAACTCTTTTTGCGTGAACGGATCGTACTTGTGATCGTGGCATTGCGCGCAGGCCAGGGTCACGCCCAACCAGACCGTGCTCGTGGTGTTGACGCGATCAACGATATAAGCGTTGTGATACTCCTGCGGAATCGCGCCTCCTTCGAAGTTGATCATGTGATTGCGATTGAAGCCGCTGGCGACCTTTTGATCGAGCGTGGCGTCGGGCAACAAATCGCCCGCGAGCTGGTCGATGGTGAACTGATCAAATGGCAAATTGTTGTTAAAAGCTTCGATCACCCATTCACGCCAACGCGTCATGTCGCGGCCGCTGTCGATATGGAAACCATGTGTGTCGGCAAACCGCGCGGCATCGAGCCAATCGACGGCCATCCGTTCGCCGAAGCGGGGCGAATCGAGCAGGCGATCGACCGCCTTCTCATAGGCCAAAGGGCTCTTATCGTTCAAGAACGCGTGTAGTTCCGCACGTGTCGGTGGCAAGCCGGTGAGGTCGAGCGTCACCCGCCGCAGCAGCGCGTGATCCTTCGCCGGCGGCGAAGGCTTCATTCCTTCTTTTTCCAACCGAGCGAGAACGAAATGGTCGATT
>JBGSHH010000504.1:0-5741 GCA_041752355.1 Pirellulaceae bacterium
GAACTGCGTGAACTGCTCCGAGTAAAACCGACTGCAATTCGATCGCGCGTTCATCGCGAGGAACCACTTCGACTCGTCCAAGTCTGTCCGTCTCTCGGCACCGCCTGTGGCGTGGCGAATTTTGCGTCGCTGCTGGAAAGAGGGTTGCGCCGACAAGGGGTCGAACTGCAAACGGTGCGCGAGATTCCCTCGTCGCCCGATGCGCCATTGTTGATTCAACATGAGTTCGGGATATTTGAAACGCAGCGACTTGTTCGGGAACTCGCCGCCTGTTGCGTTCCCAAATTTCTCATAGCCCATTCACCTGGTACGCATCAATTGTCGACGCTCGTCGAAGGCACGATCACAATGGTCCCAGGCATGTTGCCTGGGGGCAAGTCCTCGTTTCTGATGCCGCACCCGGCCAACATCGGCGATACTCACTCGCAGGACGTGAAGCGCGAACTTGGCCTGACAAACTACGCGCGCATCATTGGCACTTGCGGTTTTGTTACACTCGATCGCGAACTCGAACCCATCGTGTCAGGCTTGTTGCCAGCGGCGGAGCGACACAACTGGCTGATTTACCTCATCTGCCCACCGCACGTGCATCATGCCAGTAACCCGGCCAACATGGCGTTGCAGCGACGTCTGCTGGCAAGAGCGGGACCGCATTTGCGACTGGAACGCGAGTTCGTGACCGGCGACGAACAAGCGAGACGGTTGGCAGCGCTAGATCTCGCCTGGTGTTGGACCCGAGTTCCCTCGCGTCCCTATGCAAGCGGTGTCGCATCCGATCTGTATGGTAGCGGTGCGCGGTTGATCGTTCAGCACAAGCAACAACACGCCGCTGTGCTGGGACGCGAGAATGTGCATACGTTGCGTTCCGAAAACGTCGGCGATCTTGTGTTGGCATTGCACGATGAGGCGCTGCAACCACCTACGCGACACGACCCACAGGATCTAAGTTGGGATCGTATCACCAATCGACTGGTGGAGTTTCTGAGGACCACGCTTCCATGAACGCGATCATTACCAGCCTGTTGGTCAATGCGCCCGATCCCGCTGGCACTAGCCGCAAGATAGGGCTGGAACCGCGCGGCGAGAATGCGCTGGCTACCGCCGAGGTCGAACAACTCGCCGACTACATGCGCCCCTGGGCCGAGTCGACGCGCAGATTGGACCGCTGCCAGCACATCGTAGTTCACGACGGCCTCCCAAAGTCCTTGTGTGACCGTTATCCCTGGATCACATTCGCTCACGTACCACACCAGTCAGCGGAGGTTGCTTGGCTACTGCGATTTCGATTGTGGCTCACCTACTTGTCCGCTCACACAGAATTGGACCGTGTTTTCTTTACGGACATCAATGACGTCGCCGTCTACGTTGACCCGTTCCAATGGCAAGATTCCGT
The DNA here is from genome assembly GCA_041752355.1 of Pirellulaceae bacterium. Classification (GTDB taxonomy): domain Bacteria; phylum Planctomycetota; class Planctomycetia; order Pirellulales; family Pirellulaceae; genus JAEZGD01. Next base: position 1,394 of record JBGSHH010000504.1, read on the forward strand.
TGGTGTTGCCCGAGAATTGCCGTGGCTGGGAGAGGAGTGGAAACGATTCGGCGAGAATCCGTGGTTTACAGAGCAATACCCCTGCTATCCCAGTCCCTATCGTGAGGTCTTCGCCAACGACTTATCCAACGCGTTGCCGGTGAGTTGTGGGCTATGGGGTGGTATGCGACATGTAGTGCTTCCCATCCTCACTGCCATGATCGAACACTTCAATTCACACGCGGCGACTTTTCTCGCTCATCCAACGGTGGGCTGGGATATGATCGTCTTCAACTATCTTGTGTTCTCAGAATTGGCGGACAAACGCTATGTCGCCTTCAAGATGGAAAACATCGCCCCTCCCCATTTCGCCGCAGGCATTGCCATCCGCGGCGGCATGCCCACCCCATTCATTCACGATCGGGCCAAAGCGATCCGGATAGCAGAATGAGTGAGTTAGCATCGCGGATGGGAGAGCATCCACGCGAAGCGCAGAAATGGCGTGCTGCAATTGTCGCCGATGATTTCCCACGCAATTCGCCAACATCCCCTAGGAACAGGACGCCCGTTCATGGGGACAGTTGACTATGCCTTGCAAATTAATTGGCGTGCCGCGAACTGTCAAGCAAACGCTTGCGATCAGCAGCCTAGACGGAACCTGTGTTGAAAACGCTCTCGACATTGCCGCGAAGGACCTGCTTGCCCAGTGCGAGGGCTTGCTCTTCACTCCAGCCGCGATCCTGGATGAAGCGCTCGGCGAGGACCTTGGCCAAGATGCGCTTATACATCGCGAACTTCGGCAAGGCGAACTCCAGTTTGTACATGTCACTGTAATAGCCGATTTGCTTACTGCGAGGCACCGCTTCTAGCCGCGCGGAGCAATCGTGCTCAATGAACGTCGGCGTGTTGCTGTACCACCAATGCCCGTGGGTGACGACGTTGGGAAATATCCAGGCATAGCTGGTAAGTTCCTGATTCGTCACGCTTGCGAGCACCGAAACAGGGAATGTCACCTGGGGAAAGGCATTGAATAGCTCTTTGTACTGATGCAATGAGACGCGGCTATCGTACAGGTCCATTCCCTGATGCACACCAGCGGGATAGACACTGCGATTAACGCCGATCATCAGATCAAATGGCAGATTGAACTCCGCCGCGAACTCGGCGATCGTCCAAAACACAAAGTTGGCAGCCGCCCGCTTGTGCGATCCATCACCATCGGGTTTGTCGGAATAAAGCGCGGCGAGCGCGGTATCAGCGCGGGCGTCGCTGATCTTCGTGGGCGCGAAGTCCGGCGGCAACGAGATCGCGCAGGCTTTAGCGTTCTTGTCTTTGAAGTATTGAAACAAGCCACTCAATGCGTAGCGAAACGACGCGGCGTTCGTCACGTCCACACCGGTACAATCACCCAGTCGTTGGCGGACGGCTGGCTTCGAGAGATGGAACACCAAGTCATCGGTGCGCAAACAAGGAATATAGAGATTGGTATCAAAGTCCTCGAGCGGATCGTCGAAGTCGTTGGTTAGAAATATCCCCTCCAACTTGCTCTTGGCGAGCACCAACTCCGGCCAGTCGGGCGACGCCATCATCTCGGCGGACTTGTCATAGAGCGGCTCCCAATTGTCAATCGTGACACGGTCCCCCTCAAATCCGAAGAACGCGCGGCACATCTCGATGAACCAACTGTATTGAATCGTATTGTCGAGCGGCCCCATGCGCTCCACCAAACGATGCACCTTCTCCTTAGGATCGAGCTCAGGCTCTTCGATCTCAACGCGCGGCATGCCCGCCGAATGCGCGAGTTCCGTATAGTAGTGATAGCCCAGAATATCCGCCAGCGTTTTCGAGGCGGGGCTCAGGGCGTTAATATGCGAATGGGGATCAATCAAAACGATCGAATCAAGTTCGGCGAACAGCCGTTGACGAAGCTCCAGCGACATAAAGGCAGGTTCCTGCGTGGCTCCAGCGGTGCGAAATCGAGAATCATTTATTTTAGCTAAGGTCGATGCCGATCGAAACCCGCTAATTCGTGCGAATCCGTATACCAATACCCGTCGGTGGCATTCGGCTGGCGTATCGGCTAGAACGTAGCGAAAGTCCCCCTCTCGTACCCCACCGCCGGAAATCACACCATGTTCGCCCGCGCCTGTGCTTGGCTCTTTCTGCTGACGAGTTTCGTTTCCACGGCGCAGGGCCAATTGACCATCGCGCCCGACAAAGAAAGTGGCATCTATGAATTGAAGGACCAGGTGACTTGGAACATCACGCTCGGCGAAAAACAATCCATCGCCGACAACGAACTGACTTACGAAGTGAAGTCCGGCGGCCTGAAGACAATCGCTTCCGGCAAGCTCACGCTCAAAGATAACCAGGGTCAAGTCTCCGCCACACGCGACACACCAGGGACGCTGTTGCTGACGGTGAAGTACAAATCTGGTGATAAGGAACTTACCACCAGCGGCGGCGCGGCCTTCGCGCCCGACAAGATCAAAGCCTCGGCACCACCACCGGACGACTTCGACGCCTTTTGGAAAGCCAAGATCGCCGAACTTGACGCCGTTCCGATGAACGTGAAGCTGGAACGCATCGACATCGGTGACGCCAAAATCGAATATTACAAAGTCACGCTCGACAATATTCGCGGCACGAAAATCTACGGGCAAATCGCGCGACCCGCGGGCGACGATAAACTGCCGGCGCTCTTGCAAGTGCAATGGGCGGGCGTATATCCCTTGCACCGCGATTGGGTCGTCGGTCACGCGCGGCAGGGTTGGCTGGCGATGAATATCTCCGCCCACGATTTGCCGATCGATGAGAAAGAGAGTTTCTATGCTGAGAAGTATGGCAAGGAACTCGCTGATTACCCAGGGCAAGGGAATGACGATCGCGAAACTGCCTATTTCTTGCGCATGTTCCTCTCGTGTCGTCGAGCGGTCGACTATCTCACGCAACGACCCGATTGGAATCATGGCGCGCTCGTGGTGCATGGTGGCAGCCAAGGTGGCTATCAGGCGATTGTCACCGCAGGTTTGCATCCGGCGGTTACCGCGCTGGCAGCGAATGTGCCAGCCGGTTGCGATCACACGGGCAAGCATGCAGGACGCTTGCCTGGCTGGCCGAACTGGGCAGGTCGTACCTGGCAAGGCAAGGATGAACAAAAAATGCTCGCCGCCGCGCGCTACTTCGACGCTATGAACTTCGCTTCGCGCGCGAAGTGTCCCGCGCTGGTTGGCCTGGGCTTGATCGATGCGGCGTGTCCCCCGGAAGGAGTTCTCGCCACCTGCAACGAATTGGCCGGCGAGAAGCAAATCGTCATCATGCCGCGCGCCGATCATGGTGGCGATCATCAGGCGTATCACAAAGCTTTTGGTCCGTTTCTCGCAGAGCAAAAGAAACGGCCTGCTAAAACGCCTTGATGACCGCTCGCTCCCGGCGGTTGAGCGCAGGCCGCGAGCAAGTCGTACCAGCAGACAGGTTTGCGCGCTATCCACATAAACGGGACGATCCTTCCAGCCGTTGCCACAGGCGCGCGTGGACGCACGCCAACCTATCGATGAACGGCAGATTTCCAACTGCGTAAAATTTGCGGGGGGCAGCCAAGGCCCTATACTACCGCATAGGTTGTCGCGTCGGAAATTCGTCCTTTCGTGGAGTCGCAGGTCATGTTTCGCCCCCTGTGGATTGTCGTTATTGCTGCGTGCTTTCTTCCCCTGTCGAATGTGAATGCACAGGAAAAGGAGAAGCCCAAAAGAGACGAGAAGCCGCCTATCAAGAGCCAGGAGCAAGTCGTCAAGGAATCGCTCAATGCACTGGCGACCGCGTTCAATAAACGCGATGCCGCAGGCGTGGCGGCGCTTTGGTCCAAGAATGGCGTGCATACCGACAACGACACAGGCACGACTACCGAAGGCCGCGCTGCCATCCAGGATCTGTACGAGCAAACATTGACCGGCGAGGCCGCGCCGAAGCTCGCGCTGTTCGTCGAGAAGATTCGTTTCATCACGCCGGAAGTCGCCGCCGTCGATGGTTTTGCTGCAGTGACCGATATTGAAGACGAAACGACCAACAGCAGCTTTACCGCCGTGCTCGTGAAGGAAGGCAATAAATGGTTGCTCGATAGTGCGCACGAAACGAACGTCCCGGCTCCGCTCAAGCCTGCGGATCATCTCGAACCGCTCGCCTGGATGGTAGGCAATTGGATGGATGAAGCGGACGATGTGGAGATTCAAACCTCGGTGCGTTGGTCGGCGAAGAAGTCGTTTTTGATCCGCTCGTACAATGTGGTTCGCGAAGGCACGGTCGTTCATCAAGGAACGCAAGTCTTTGGCTGGGATCCTCGCGAGGAAGTCATTCGCACTTGGGTATTTGG
>JBGSHH010000505.1:0-1669 GCA_041752355.1 Pirellulaceae bacterium
TTGCTCATCGATACCGGCGCTGAACCGCCGCGCGAGATGCCTTGATGTTGACACTGCCGCTGGCGATGGACGATCGCGATGTGGTCGAGGTGGCGGAGGCGCTGCTCGGTTGTTGGCTGGTGCACGACAGCGAAACCGGCCTGACCGTCGGCCGCATCGTGGAGACCGAAGCCTATCTCGCCGAGGGGGACACCGCCTGTCATGCGGCGCGCGGCCTCACCCCGCGCAACGCCGCCATGTTCGGCCCGCCGGGGCGCGCTTATGTCTATGCGATCCATTCGCGCTGGTGCTTCAATGTCGTCACCGACGCGGAAAACATCCCCAGCGCGGTACTCATTCGCGCCCTCGAACCGATCCAAGGCATCGCCTGGATGCAGCAGCGCCGCCAGCGCGAAGGCCTGCTCGAATTGGCGCGTGGTCCGGCCAGGCTATGCGAAGCGATGGCCATCGACAAGTCGCTTAATCACTGGGATTTGACGCTCGGGAAGCGACTGTGGATCGCTGCGGGGGACCGCGAAGTCACCACGAACGAGATTGCCATTACGCCGCGCATCGGCGTTACGTCGGCCCAAGCGTTGCCCTTGCGGTTTTGCCTGCGAAACAATCGCTTTATTAGTGGGAAGCGAATAGACTAAACAAAGCGTCTGTTTCCCCGCTCCTTCGCTATTGAATCACTCCTTTGCATGTCCGCTCGCTGGTTGCATCGCCGATGTTTGCGCGTGGAGTCGCTCGAATCGCGCCGCCTGCTGGCGTTCGATCCTTCGCCGCTGGAGCAGGAGTTGCTCTTGTTGGTGAATCGCATGCGCGTCGATCCGCTAGGAGAATTCGATCGCTTGATCGATAACATTTCGCCGATTCACTCGCCCGATCCGGCGATCAATTCCACGCTGCAGTTCTTTGACGTCGATGGCCCGACGTTGCGCAGCCAATGGAACTCGCTGACGCCGGTGCAGCCGCTGGCATGGAACGAAGCACTCTACAACGCCGCGCAAGTTCACAATGACGCGATGATGGCGGCGCGACAGCAATCGCATCAACTCCCAGGCGAGCCGAACCTCGGCACGCGAATCACGAACGCAGGCTATAGCTGGAACGCGATCGCCGAAAATATCTATGCGTACTCGGAGTCGCCGCTGTATGCTCATGCCGGTTTTGCGATCGATTGGGGTGGCGGATCGACGGGCATTCAGAATCCGCCAGGCCATCGCATCAATCTCATGAGCGCCAGCTATCGCGAAGCTGGCTTTGCGGTGGATGCGTTCAATCAAGGTGGACTGGGGCCATTGGTCGTTACGCAAGATTTCGGCAATCGCTTTAGCCTTGGCAATGCGTGGGTCACAGGCGCCGTGTGGGACGATGCCAACGACAGCGGTTGGTACAACGCAGGCGAAGGCTTAGCGGGCGTGACGATTCAATTCACGAAGACAGGCAGCGCGCCAATCACGGTGAACTCGCTCACCGCAGGCGGTTTTCAAGCGCAGTTGCCGGCCGGTACGTATTCTGCCCGAGCGTTTGGTGGTGCGCTGCCACTGGAGTTGGTGGCGAGTAACATCGTGGTGGGTGGCGCGAATGTGATGGTGAACTTCGTCGTGCCGGATGGGTCACCGCCGGTCGCTGCCCAGGATGTTGGCTACACCGTGCGCAGCGTCGCGACGACGATCGATGTTCG
>JBGSHH010000506.1:0-14471 GCA_041752355.1 Pirellulaceae bacterium
ATCGGCGACGGCAAAGTGTTTGTGCTGCCGATGGAGGAAGTATTGCAACTCGGTGGTTTGGAACGCGGACCGGAGGCGATTTAGCCCATGAAATGCTGGTACATCTGCACCGATCTGATGTTCTCGTCGCGCGTGATGGGATTGGCGCAACAACTGGGCGTCGACCTGCAAACGACCGGCCCCACGTTGCCTGAAGACATCGCCATCGCGCCGCCGGACTTGGTGCTGATCGATCTAGCCACGCCGGGGCTGAACATCACCGAACTGGTGCCCCACATCCGCGCTGCCGCCAAGAGCGCACGACTGCTAGCCTATGGCCCCCACGTCCACGAAGCCAAACTCGCCGCCGCGCAAGCCGCCGGCTGCGACGAAGTTCTCACACGCGGTCAATTTGATCGCCAGATGGAAGCGATTTTGAGCGCGGGTTGAATGCAACACTGCTCATTCTCTGGCGCGGTGGGTAGCCCCAATAGTCCTAGCTACAACAAGTGTCGCGCTTTGATCTCCAGATACTTGTTCACTAAAGGGGCGGTCATGTCTTCAGGGAAGACATCCAGCACACGCACCCCTTTGTGTTCCAGGTCGGTCAGCACTTGATGCCGCCAGGTGAGAATGTCAGCGGCGGCGGCGGCGCGAAAGAGTTCGGCTTCGTCACGCGGTTCGCCATCGGCGGCATCAAACAAGCGATGATCGCGCAGCAGCACTCCTAGTGGCAAATGGCGACCGACGACGGAGGCCAGATAGCTCTCGACTTGCGTGCTGTTCACTTCGTCAATGACGTTGGTCATCATCACCACCAGCGAACGTTTTTGGCAATGCGTGGCCAGATAAAGAAACGCCTGATCGTAGCGCGATTCGACCATTTGCGGAAAGCGATCGAACGACGCATGCAGCAAGTTGTTCATCTGATTCATGCCTCCCTTGGGCGGTACATAGGCATGCACCGAATCGGAGAAGCAAATCATGCCGACGGAATCCCCCTGCTTGAGCGCGACATAACTTAACATCAGCATCGCATTGAGCGAATGATCGAGCAGGCTGAGGCCTTGCGACTCGTTGGTCATCATTCGCCCGCAATCGAGCAGGAAGATGATGCGTTGGCTTTGGCTGGTCTGAAAGTCTTTGACCGTGAGTTTGTTGCGGCGCGCGGTGGTGCGCCATTCGACATGTTTGTAGTTGTCGTCGAGCGTGTAATCGCGCAACCGCTCGAATTCGTTATCGGTGCCGACTTTACGCGTCCTTCGAACGCCCATTAAGCTCAGTCGATTGGTGCGGGCGAGAATGGCGTATTCGGAAATCTGCTGCATATCGGGATAGACGTGCAACGTGGAATGCACGGAATATTTGAAGAAGCGCTTCCACAGGCCAAAGCGACTGCGGACTTTGACGTAGATCGTATGCATCTCGAACGCACCGCGCCGCAAAGCCTTGAGTTCGTACTGAAGCGTGGTGCGACTGCGTGGCCCGACATCGATGGGGAACTCGTCAGGATTGGCGATGAACTCCGCCGGCACATCGTCGCGCACCCAAAGGAAATATTTGAATGGCGTGTGATTGATCAGCGTCGTCACCACGGGATGGGGCTTGCCCAGCGACGCCACGCGCATCGCCTGCCGCTCGACGGAGAATGCTTTTCTCGCAGGCAGCGTGAAGTAGTCGAACGTCGCCAGTACGATCAACACAAAATCGACCGCCAGCACCAGCGGCGTGATATCCGACCGCGCTAGCAGAAAAAACGTCAATCCAAACGGCGCGAGGAGCAGCAGCACCAGCGGCGTATGCGGATACGACTTGGTACGCCAGGCTATCAGCACCAGCGGTGCCGCCACCAATACCAACATCAAAAACGGCAACTGACGCAGCGTTTCAGGCAGGTCGGTCAGCCACTGCGTGAACTCGTTCACAGGCGTGGCACCTCCACCGAGCGAATCAGTTCGCGCAGGATTTCATCCACCTTTTGTCCTTCTACTTCGGCTTCGGCGGTTAGTCCCACGCGATGCCGCAGCGCTGGCACGGCGATCTGTTGCACATCGTCGGGTACGGCATAGTCGCGTCCATAGAACGCCGCCAACGTGCGGGCGGCTTGCATCAAGGCAATGCCAGCGCGAGGTGACGCCCCCATATGAAACTGCGGCCAGGAGCGGGTCAAACGGACGATGCGATTGATATAGTCGAGCAAACGATCGTCGATGCGCACCGCAGCATTCTCGTGAGTGATCCGCATGATCTCTTCCGGCGACGTGACCGTTTGCACTTCCTCCCGCAGACGCTGATTGATGTCGATTTGCTTGCTATGCATGCGGAGAATCTCCGCTTCCTCTTGTTCCCGTGGATAATCGGCCATCAGCTTGAACATGAACCGATCGAGCTGTGCTTCAGGCAGGTTATAGGTGCCTTCGGATTCGATCGGATTCTGCGTGGCGAGCACCAGGAACGGACGCTCCAGCGTGTGGCTGGTGCCGTCAATGGTGACGCGATACTCCTGCATGATTTCCAAGAGCGCCGCATGCGTCTTGGCAGGCGAACGATTGATTTCGTCGGCCAAGAGAAACTGCGTGAAGACGGGCCCGGGACGGAAGCGGAATTCCCCTTGCTTCATATCGAAAATCGGTGCGCCGGTGATATCGGATGGCATCAAGTCGGCGGTGAATTGGATGCGGCCGATCTTGCAACCGAGCACCTGTCCCAGCGTCCGCACAAACAGCGTCTTGCCCAATCCCGGCACGCTTTCGATCAGCACGTGACCGCTGGAAAAAAGCGCGACGAGCGCGCCCAGTACCAGTTCATCCTGACCGACATAGAGCTTGCTGATCTCGCCTGTGATGCGATCGAACAATCGCTTCGTCGGCGTATCGCGACCAACGTGCTGTGTCGGTGGTGATTGTGGCGCAGCCGCGGAAGAAGCACTCGCCGTTTCCGCGACGGCTGAAGCGGTCATCGTCGGCGGATAGGCGTTGCTATTGGCGGGGTTGTAACTCGATCCGCCGGCGGGTGGCTGTACTGGTTGCGTCGGTGGCGAGAGATTGAAGTTGTAGGACGGCGCAGAACTCGACGAAGGCATCGTCGTAGGTGGCACGCCGGCGCTAGGACTCGCGGCGGCGACCGCTTGCACCGCGTTGCACTGCGGGCATTTCACTTGCCGACCTGCCGCGCTGGGTGGCACGCGCAGCAATCGCCCGCAGGCTTGGCAGGTAAACTCGATGGCGGCATGGGGATCGGTGCCGGAAGTACTCATGCGTTAGGCTCAAGGGTTGGGGGAACTTGTGGTCGGAGGAGCGGTAGCAGGCAAGGCCTTCGGCGGGCCGATATGGCTGACGCCTGATTCGCGCTTCACGTGCCGCTGATAATACTGCAACTTATCGATCGCGAACTGTTGATCTTTTGTCAGCGAAAGCAATTCGCCGAGGGCATCCAAGTGTTTGCCGAAATCGCCGGACGTGAGATCGTCGTGCGCATCGGCTGGCTGGAGATGTTTGCGATTCAAACGGCCGCGCTGCGCTGGTCGCCCGAAGATCGGATAGAGACAGACGGATACCAACAACAGACAAACAATGCCATGCATCAGGATCGCGCCCAGCGGCCAAACGGTGAGCATTTCAAAACCGGACTTGGTTGGCTCATCCTCGGTCTTGTTGTGAATGGGGGGACCGCCTGGTCCACTCTCGACAAAGGTGGTTTCACCTTGTGCCATGCATTCATCGATGAGCTTGCCGGCTAGCTTGCGATGCTCTTTGTTCACCAACGGCAGATTGAGCAAATACGAACCATTGGGGATCACGATGATCTGGCTGTCGCCCCAGGAAATGTACGTCACGCGCGTCGCCAGAGGATCGCCTTGCGAAGCCAGCAGCACTTCATACTCAGGCAAATCCTGGTCGTCCCCTGGGGGAACGTCGGCTTGCTTGGGAATATTGAAACGCGTCGCCAGCGTGATCTCGCATTTCTTGGCGTCGATCCCTTTGCTCCAAGGGCCATTCAAGGTTGTGACGGTGCGCGGAGGCTGACCGACATCCAGCATGAACCAGCGCGCGTATACGTCTTGGGCCGGTAGTTGAGTGCGGCGGGAGTCGAACTGCAGCTTGGCCTTGGCGAGATTGGAGCGGAATTCGGCCTGTTGTTCGAGCGGCGCGAGCGCTACCGCTTTCGACCAGTATTCAATTTCGGCATCGAAATCGCGACCGATGTAGATCAGTGTGCGACCGTTGCGATCCATCAACCAACGTTCGAAATAGTTGCGGTGCGTATCGTCCGGCGGATCGAAGTCGTCAGGAGCCCAGACAATGGTGTCCGCCTTTTCCAGACGCGGATTCAGCCTGGTCACGGTGGTAACATTATGCCCGGCCTCCTTGAACATGCCATAGAGGACGCCGGTGCCATTGACCGACTTGCCCCCAGGCGTGCCGCCGGTCCGCCCATAGACGTTGTCGAGGCGTTCGCGCGAGGAACATCCAGCGATGGCAAGTAACAGCGCTAGTGCAGAGTACCAACTCAGGTAGTGGCGAATTGCGCTCATACTGCCACCTCCTGCACCTGACGATGGAATTGATCGAGCTGGTTCCAACAGGCTTCGAATTCCTCGCGCGTTAGGGTATGGTCGCCAAAGAAGACATCCTCGAAGGAGTACATCGTCTGCTCAACGATCGACCGAATGCCAGGCTGCGGGCGAAGTTCACCCAGGTACTGTCGATTGGTCTTGCCTTTGGCCAGACGAATTTGATGATGTTTGTCGAGGTGAATCAACAGGTAGCTAAACAAGTAGATCACCGCCAAACGGAAGTTCCCTGACTGATATTGCGCGCGGGCTTCATCGAGCAAATCGCCGCGCGGTCGGGCGACCACAAACGGTAAGCTTTCGATCCGCTCCTTGTCGTCTTCTTCCTCGGATTGCGACTTAAAGGAAACCACGGCCGTCGAGTTTTCGCGACCGATAAAGGCCACAACCAGAAAGTAGATCACCAGCGCCAAAATCGCGATGATGAGTATCCAGAAAATCACGAGCATCACGTTCCAGAAAGCAGCCATCCAATCGAATGTTGGCAGGTTCGTAGTGGTGTTTGTCGAGGGGGTGGAAGTGTCTTCCCAACGGGACTTGCGATTATCGAAATCGGCCGATTTCTGCGGCGGCAAATTGAGCGCTCGCAGGTCGTCGGTTTCGGCATCGTACCAAGGCATGCTACCGCGACGCTGCAAGGCGTCGCGCCCTTGCTCGATGACATCGGCATCGTTCGATTGCGCGCGCAGCGGCGAGGCTGCCACGAACCAAGTCGTCGCAAACACCGCCATCATGAGTAAAAGCCAGTGCTTCATGTCAATTTGCTCGCCATACGGACCGCTTCGGCGCGCAAGCGAAGTTCCACTTCCCAGCCTTCGTGCCGAATTCGCAAATCGAGATAGTTCAAGTAACGGACCACCGCCATGTAACCGGCCACCAACCACATCACCAGCGGAAAGCCGATATAGAGCATCGGAGCGCCCCATTTCCATTGTCCCAGCAGGATGCCCATCAGGCCACCCAGCGTTTGCATAAACGCCAGTGTTAGCAAGATGGCGACCAAGGCTGCGCCCATCCAACGCAGCACCAAATCACCGCCGCTAGGATCGTGCAGATACTTCGACCGCTTCCCGGCAGTGATAATGTTGGTTTGCCGCGACCGGAGCGGATTGCGTTCCAGCAGGATGATTTCGTTGATGAAAGGTCGAAACGAACGCAACGCCATGGAATACAGCATCAGCACGATCATCAAGAAGATTTCCGTGAAGCCATTAACCTCGACCGACCAGCGCGCCGTCGCCGCTAAGGCAATCGCTGGCAGTACGCCCCGAATGATCCCTTGGCACCAAAGCAACTGTGGCAAGCGTTTGAGCGTGTCGCGCATCGCCTGCCGGACGTTTGTCTGTTCTTCAAAAACGGTTGCGCCAAGGAACATTGTTAAAACACTCGTCGCCAGCGGAGCCTCAATGAAGACCAAGGCGATCATTAGCCAGGCATAGCGATAGGGAAACGTGACTTCGGGACTTTCCTCAAGTCCATACAGCAGCGCGCCGTTGATAATCATGAACGGCAATGCGCCGAGCAATGTCGCTTGCCACCAAGGGCGAAAAAACGTGCGCACGATATGCAATGCCATGTCGAGAATTTCGACACCGCCCCGCTCGCGCACCGCAATCCGCGTTCGATCAAGTTGCATCGATCGACCTCCGCGGGAAGCCCAAAATCACAAAGTAAAACATCATCAGCAAACTACAAAGTACCGCCACACCGCGCTTCACATACAAACCTTCCACCAGTACGACATTGCCAAACTTGATGTCGGCATCCGATGGCGAAAGAAAACCTTCGATCATCGCCGCGCCAAAGAACAGCAACATTGCCGCGGCCATGACGGGCATCGCTTCGCGACCTGTAACGCGCAACGATTCGGAGCGCGATAGCCCTTTGGTGTAAATCCAAGCTAGTCCTAGTCGCAGTCCCGCCCCAGCCGATAGCACGATCGCCGTCAATTCGAAGGGGCCATGCGCCGTGACGAACTCAAAGAAGTTATCGCCACCTTGTATATCGGGCCGCGCCATGTGCCCAAACGAAGCGCCCAATACGGCCGCGTTGTAGGTCGTCACCACGATGCCCGGCACCACCAGTAATCCCCACGCGAAACATTGCAAGCCAATGCCTGTGTTGTGCTGAATATAGAAACCCGCCATTGCGAATCGCGCCCCAGGCGGAGTGCGGGGGAGACCCTCAAAGCTGTCCTCCATCTGCTGCAATTCTTCGCGGCCCACCAGCTCCTCCGCGAAGCCAGGCCATAAATCGGCGGTGTACGCCAGCGCCGCAGACATGACGAAGATGCCCCAGAACAACAAGAACGCCAGTTGCACGCAACGATCGTTGAAGATGGTTTGAGGCACCTGATTGAGCAAGATATCCGCCCAGGTGGACCACTGAAACTTGCGACTGCGATAGAGCTGATTATGCGCCCGACCCACCAATCGATGCAGATATTGCACGGTGTTAGGCGGTAGTTGATAGGCATCGGCCAGCGCCAAATCAGCGCAAGCGGAACGATAGAGCGAAGAAAAACGCGTCAGTCCTGTCGGTCCCAAACTGCGTTTGGTGCGCATCGCCATTTGATCGCAAAGCGACTCCAGCTCCTGCCAGTTGCGGCGACGTTTCTCAAGTAGTTCGGAGACTTTCATCAATTGGCTCGCAGTCGGAGTGCTACGTTATCGGCCATATGCCGGCGCGGGGGTGACAGTCGGGACGGGACGCGGGCCGGGCGTGCGTTCGTCGGCGCTGGCCAAAACGAACGTGCGATGGTACAGCGCGCACAAGAGCAAATCGTGACTGGTATCGGTCGGCAGTTGGAACAATCGCAACAGCGGTTCGGCCAAATGGCGCGCCACTTCTCGCCGCCGCGCTGGCGAAAAGAACCGCCGCCGATCGGCATAAGAGGCGATTGCACGGGCCATGGTTCGCGTGACGACAAAGTTGGCCGGAATGTATTCCGCGAGTTGCGCCGCGCGGGGATCCTCGAGCTTCACCGCGCCAGTCAGCCATTGGCGTTCTTCGACCAACACCATCGTCCCGCAGACGATATCGCCGATCCGTTGAAAACGACGATTGGTCGCCATCACGATCAACGCGAAGACAAACGTGGGGATGAAATACATCGGTACATCAACAAGCCAGGGTGCGATTTCTTCCAATATGTCGCGCGCCCACGGAAACGCCAGTGGCGATAGCGTAGGAAGTTCATCGGCGCTGCGGAGGATATTACGCATTACCGCTTGCATGCCGTTGATCGGTTGTCCTTCGTCGGTAAGCACGCGGAGGCCCAGCAATCGCTTGCCAGGCGTTTGTCCGTTCCAATAGGTTTCGAACAACCCGCCATAAAACCAGGTGACCGCAAAGAAGAAAATGATGAAGGCCGAAAAGCCCATCGGGGCGATGATCGACACCAGACCACTGCAGGCTGCCATGGTCGTCAAGATCATCAGCACAATGAAGAGACCGACGATGATTACCAGGCGCAGCACGAAATCGACCACGTACGCCAAGAATCGCCGAAACGGACCCGCCACGCGGTATTCGAAGGCAATGTTCTCTGGCGTGACGATTTCGATGGTGTCGTCGAGTTGCTTTACTTCGGCCGCCATGCTGTGGTCGTTGCCAGAAAAGAGGAAATCGGTGCTCGGGACCACGCTAGGGAGGAGTGGATGTTTCGCTCCCACATCCAGAGGGAGTACCTGCCATTATTTGTTCCCGCTGCCCCCACCGCAAGAAGGTAACGTCCTGAATGCTGATCAGTCACCTCTCAGACGACTCCCACTACCGTTACCAACTCCTCTAACCCGGCACTTCTGCTATCATTTCGCTCGCTGGATCGGAATATCTTGCCCATCATCGTTTTTCTTGCGGAGCGAATCTCATGGCGGCACTTTCCAACAAAAATGTCTTGATTACCGGTGGAGCGACAGGCATTGGCTGGGGCATCGCCCAGGCGATGGCGGCGGCAGGGGCGAAGGTGGCCATTTCCGGTCGCCGCGAAGACAAACTGCAAGAATCGCTCGCCACGTGGCAGGGGAGCGTCCCAATGCTCGCGCATCCGGTCGATGTCGCCGATCGAGCCAGTGTGCAGGCATTGTTCGCATGGGCCAAAGAAGCGCTCGGTCGTATCGATATTTTGGTTTGTTCCGCCGGGATGAACATTAAAAATCGGATGCTGTGCGAAATGCGCCCCGAGCAATGGGACGAAGTAATGGCCGTCAATGCCACCGGTGTCTACAACTGCTTGTATGAAGTGCTACCGCAGATGCGCGAACGTCAGGATGGCGTGATCTTCATCGTCTCGTCGGTGTCAGGCAAGCGCGCGGCACCGCTGGGTGGCGTGGCATACAACGCTTCCAAGTTCGCCGCGACTGGCTTGGGTGTCTCGGCTTGGAGTGAAGAAGGGCCCCACGGCATTCGGATTACCAACGTTTATCCCGGAGAAGTCGATACGCCGATTCTCGCCCATCGTCCGCAGCCTGTCTCCGACGAGCGCCGCGCCACGATGCTCCGCCCCGACGATGTGGCCGCGATGGTCGTCGCTATTTCGCAGTTGCCACCCCACGCGCATGTGCCGGAATTGGTGATCAAGCCCACCGTGCAGGCATATGTGTGATCCTGGGGTTGTGCTGCACAAGCCCACGCCAGGATGAACGAATCCGGAGCTAATGACGTAAATACTCTAGACAACCTGCGAATCCTGTTCGTCACTCGATAAGGTGCACTAGCAGGCATAACTCAAACCATCCTCATAGATGTTAAATCCCACCCGTTGCTCGCCCTCGGGGCGGTCTATGGGGTATGCTGGGATAGGGCCTGAACGCGGCGGGTGAGCTGCGCGCGTCGGACGGCCTTTCGCACGCTCGCGCTCGCAGGCACCGATGATCCACGTCCGCGACCTAACCAAGAGTTATCCCGATCTTCGACGCGGCCAATTCGTCGCGCTGGCGGGACTTTCGTTGGATGCTCGCCCCGGACAAATTTACGGCCTGCTCGGCCCCAATGGCGCTGGCAAGACCACGGCACTGCGCATACTGAGTACGGTTTTGCGCGCCACCAGCGGCTATGCCACGGTCAACGGTTTCGACGTTCTCACGCAGCCCGACCTGGTTCGCCATCAAATTGGTTTTGTTTCCTGCAATACGGCTGTCTACGATCGTATGACCGCCTGGGAAATGGTGGAGTATTTCGGTCGGCTATACGGGCTCGAGGAAGACGAACTCACCGCGCGGATGACGTCCCTCTTCACGCGGCTGAAGATGAACGAAATTCGCGACGTGCTGGGGGCGAAGATGTCGACTGGCATGAAACAAAAGGTTTCCATCGCCCGCGCGATCGTACACGATCCGCCGGTCTTGATCTTCGACGAAGCAACGGCGGGACTGGATGTGCTGGTGGCGCGAGCGCTGCTCAACACGGTTTCCGATCTGCGGGATCAAGGCAAATGCGTGATTTTCTCCACGCACATCATGCGCGAGGTTGAACGGCTGTGCGATCGCATCGCCATCATGCATCGCGGGCATATCTTGTCGGAAGGCTCGCTGGATGAATTGCGCGAGCGACATCATCAGAACGATTTAGAGGACCTGTTCTTCGATTTGATTTCCGAACGAGAACAACTCCTGGCTATGAGTAAGTAGACGACCAATCACTCGATCATCGCGCGGCCCCTGGCTGCCCAAGCATAAGTATCCCATCCATGTCTTGGTCGAACATCAAACTGATCTACTTCCGCGAGGTGCGCGACCAATTGCGCGACCGGCGGACGTTGTTCATGATCGCCGTGCTGCCGATTCTGCTGTATCCGCTGATGGGCATGGTGATTCTGCAGGTCTCGCAGTTTCGCCAGGAAGAACCGACGCGAATTTGGTTGATCGGTTCGGCGGGATTGCCCTTGGAGCCCCAATTGCTCGATGGCGATAAATTCAGCGACAAGTTCTGCCAAGGCGAGGAATCGAGGCTACTGGACCTAACGATCGATCCTGCTTTGCCAACGGGTCTGGCGAAGCACGATCCCCGTGAAGTCGCGCACGATAGCATTGCTGATCGGGATTACGATGCGGTGGTCTATTTTCCGCCTAACTTCGCCGAGGAACTGGCCAAGTATCGCCTAAAGCTGCTGGAACAACCGAGCACCCAAGCGCCCGATGTGAAAGTCGATCGGACCTCAAATGTCCCGAAGCCGGAGATATTCGCCAACACAGCAAACGACAAGTCTCGCATCGCCTATGATCGCGTCGAGCGCGTTTTGCATCGTTGGCGACAGACGATCGTCGCCGAGAATCTCGTGGCCAGTAATGTTCCTGTGGAAGCGACGCATCCTTTCGATGTCGTTAACACCGACATCGCCGAGGAATCGACCAAGCGCGCAGCGATCTGGTCGAAGATTCTGCCCTTTGTGCTGTTGGTCTGGGCGCTCACCGGCGCGTTCTATCCCGCCATTGACCTTTGTGCAGGCGAAAAAGAACGTGGCACGTTGGAAACGCTGCTCAGTAGTCCCGCGCAGCGCGGCGAAATCGTCTGGGGTAAATTGCTCACGGTGATGACATTTAGTATGGCGACGTCGCTACTGAACATGTGTAGCATGGCGGCGACGGGTAGTTTCGTCTTCACGCAGATGCAGCGGATGGGTTCGCCCAATGCATCGTTCGACTTTGGCCCGCCACCGCTGGCTTCGCTGGCGTGGTTGTTGGTCGCTTTAGTACCGATTTCCGCGCTTTTTAGCGCGCTGTCGTTGGCCGTTGCCGCTTTTGCACGGAGCAGCAAGGAAGGCCAATATTACTTGATGCCGCTGTTGTTGTTCTCGATGCCGCTCATGATCTTTCCGATCATGCCGGCCACGCAACTCAGCCTCGGCACGGCCATCATTCCCGTCACCGGCGTCATGTTTTTGCTGCGCACGCTGATGGAAGGGCAATACATCGAAGCCATTCGCTACGCGGTTCCGGTGATTCTTGTCACTGTCGGATGTTGCTTGCTGGCCGTCCGTTGGGCGATCGATCAATTCAACAACGAATCGGTCTTGTTCCGCGAAAGCGAACGCCTTGATATCCGGTTGTGGTTGCGGCAGTTGATTCGCGATCGCGGTGAAACTCCGACGATTGGCGCGGCCATTTTGTGCGGTGTGTTCATTTTGATATTGCGATTCTTCTCGCAATTCCTCGCGCCGACCTCTACCGATTTTGGCAGTTTCGCGTTGGTCACGCTCGTATCGCAATTCGCGCTCATTGCGGGTCCGGCGCTACTGATGACCTTCCTGCTCACGCGCAATCCTCGTCAGACTTTGTCCCTTTATCTGCCGCGCTGGCAGGTCTTGCCGCTGGCGGTCTTGTTGGCGTTTCTGATGCATCCAGTGGCGATGTGGCTCAACGTAGGGATTCACCACCTCTATCCGATGAGCGCCGAACTGCAATCGCAGATCTCGGAGGCATTCGCGCCGCTCAAATCGGCACCACTGGCCTATGTGCTGTTGTTGATTGCCGTTACACCTGCGATCTGCGAAGAAATCGCTTTTCGCGGCTTCATGCTTGCGGGCCTACGACGCACTGGCCATCGCTGGGCGGCTATCGCGATTAGCAGTTTGTTCTTTGGTGTCACGCATAGTCTGTTGCAGCAATCGCTGTCAGCATTTGTCGTGGGCTTGGTGATTGGCTACATCGCCGTACGTACTGGTAGCATTCTGCCTGGAATGTTGTTCCATCTAACGCACAATGGTTTGCTCGTGAGTGCCTCGCGCTTTTGGCCGTCGCTGGGTGAGGAGCATCAATTCGCACGGCGATTGGTCGATATCCAAGGCGACAACTTCAACTATCACCCGGCGTTGGCGATCGTGTGCGGTTTAGCAGCGTGTGGTTTACTGTATTGGTTGCATCGCCAGCCCTATCACGAGTCTGACGAAGAGCGGTTGCAGCAAGCACTCGATCATCAGACTCCGTTGTCGATGCCTGCCAAAGTGCAATGGAAGTTTTGGTAGCGCGATGATTTGGGGGCCAGAACCCGATGTTCGCATCAGCCACCGCTAGCGCTTATCGCGCGCGGTATATCTTTCCGATGAACCAACCGCCGGTGCGCGATGGCGTGATCGTGGTTGAAAATGGCAAAGTTCAGCAGGTTGGGCACGATGCCGGCGGATTGCCGATTGTTGATTTGGAAAACGTGGTCATTATGCCGGGGCTGTGCAACGCCCACACGCATTTGGAATTGAGCGGCTTTGAAACTCCACTCGGGCATCCAGGGCAGGCATTTCCCGCTTGGATTCGCGAAGTCGTTCAGTGGCGGCGTTTACAAGCCACGTCGCCAGAGGAACAACTCGTCCAGCGTGCGGCGGCGGTGCGCAAGGGATTGCAAGAAGTGAGGGAGGGCGGTGTAACGGAGGTCTACGACATCGCTTCGCCGGGCTGGCAACACGCGTGGTATGAACAGGACACTGCTTCGACGACATTCCACCCGTCGACGCAATTTCAAATCTTTCAAGAAGTGCTAGGGCTATCGACGGCCCGTAGTGACGCGCTATTCACCTCTGCCGAGAACGCACTTGCACAACCGCACACGAAGCCGGCCGGCTTTAGTCCGCATGCACCTTACACCGTGGGAATGGAACTACTCGCAAGGCTTTGTCGATTATCGAGCGAGCATCGTTTTCCGCTGGCGATGCATTTGGCTGAGTCGCGCGAGGAACTTGAGCTCTTGCAATCCCATAGTGGCGCGTTCTATGCCTTGTTAATGGAACTGGAGGCTTGGGATCCATCGGCGTTTCCACGGGGCATTCGACCGCTGCAGTATCTCCAGCTGCTTGCCACTGCGCATCGTGCGCTGGTGATTCATGGCAACTATCTCAATGACGAAGAGACCGACTTCCTTGCTGCGCACGCCGATCGTCTAACGCTGGTCTATTGCCCGCGCACGCATCATTACTTTCGCCACGCGCGCTATCCCTTGCCGGAACTGCTCGCCAAAGGAGTGCGGGTCATGCTCGGCACCGACTCGCGCGCTTCCAATCCTGATCTCAATCTCTGGGATGAATTGCGGTTTGTGGCCGATGCATATCCCGAACTGTCGCTGGAGACGATTCTGGGGCTGGCGGTTAAGAAAGAACAGAACGTGCTGGCGAACTTCATCGCCGTAGGTGTGCCAGATGGCGATCCGGCTGATCCCTACGAATTGCTATTCGATAGTGCGAGTCGCGTGCGATCGATTACTTGAGATCGAGGTTCGTTACTTTGGACGACATATTATGCGTCCCGCTGGGCAAGGCGCTGTCGACCTGGTGGTTGATGCCGAAGTTGGCCATGGCGGCGAAGTCGGGTTGGCCGGCGTCGTTTTCCATATACGGGATCCAGCGGCGACCGTCTGGCGTGAAATTGTCGTCCATCGCCAGGCCATCGCTTTCCTCATAGCGGGCGAACGACGCCAGCGCCGCGCTCGCCTTGCCATGCGCCGGATCGATCGCTAGCGCCCGTTGGAAACATTGCTTCGCCTCGTCCATCTTCCCTTGCGATGCATAGATAAAGGCGATGTTGTAGTGCGCATCCGCCTCGCTGCCCACGGACGCGAACTGCGTGAAGGCATCTTGCGTCCGTCCCATGTTGCCCAGCACCAAACCCAAATTGTTGCGATAGCGGGGATTCTCCGGTTCCAATTGCACCCCCTTGGCCAGCGCGCTTTCCGACTTCGCCATCTCGCCTGAGAGATAGAAGCTGAAGCCCAGATCGTTGAACAGTTCCGCATTGCGCGGCTGAATTTGAATCGCCCGCAAGTAGAGCGCCTGCGCTTCGGGATGCCGGCGTTGCTTATCGGCGACCACCGCCAGGCGATGCAGCGGTTCGGCCCGCTCGGGGAACTCGCGGAGCAAGCCTTCGTAGACTTCCCGCGCTTTGTCGTACTGCGCGGTCCGCTCTTGCGCCATGCCTTTGGCTAAGCCTGCCGCCAG
>JBGSHH010000507.1:0-2999 GCA_041752355.1 Pirellulaceae bacterium
CAATCGAGGCTCGTGGAACTGAGAGTATGTGCTGAAGTCTTTGCTTCCAAGCATCAATCGTCTTTAGGGAATCGTCATTAGTGTATCCGGACTAGCGCGTCACCCCACGAAGACCTGGTCGTATCACTGGGCGATAGTTGAGAATTGTACGCTGCAATGTTCGACTGCATTGCGAGAACCACCTCGGAACTGCCGACGGGCTCAATGAAGCCGAGCCACTGCTTAGGCAGACTCATTGTGGGCCAATTGCGAACAACGTAGGGTAGCTTCGGAAATGATGGCACGCCAAGCTTGCGGCGTCAACAACGACGAAACTATAGCAAAGACCGCAGCCACCACACGTCCGTTGGATCAAATGCGTCCTGCAAAGGCTGCCAATAGCTAAAAGAAAGGGCCACACGCATGGTGACCCTTTCCTCCCGTCATGCCTAGACACCCCAGCCTAAGCGGCTGGAACACGACTAGGTGCGCCCCAGGTCATTTACTAACAACCAAGTGACACGTGTTGGCGAACATTATCCGCCCCGTGAATGATAGCCTAAGTGCTTGTGGCATCAATAGAAAACACCTGCAAGCAATTCATGCCAACAGGTGTCATGTAGGTGGGCGGCAAGGGACTCGAACCCCTGACCCCCTCGGTGTAAACGAGGTGCTCTAACCAACTGAGCTAGCCGCCCGAAAGGGGTGCGAAAGCGCAACACCCGCGTCCCAATCGTAACGTTTCCCAAAGTGGAGTGTCAATTGGTCCTCGGCGCGTGGCCTTTTTCGGGGCGGCGGTTCTATAATCGGGCGTTAATCTGTTGCCGCTGGTCGAAGGATGTGTGCATGTCGCTGTTGGTGGGTTTGGTGTTTGGTTTGCATTTGCTGTGCGTAAATATCGCCTCGGCGGGGCCGCTCGTGGCGGCGGTGCTAGATGGGTGCGAAGGACGCGGTAGCCGACTGGCAGGCGAAGCGGGACGCTATCTGTCAGGCTGGGCGCTGCTGCTGCTGTTGCCTGGGGGATTGCTCGGCGTGGTAATCGGGGCGCTGTTGTGGAGCCCAACGTACTACGCCGTGCTACAGCGTTTGCCTTCGAAGATCTATTTCGGCGTGTGGGAGTTAGTCTTTTCGCTAGCACTGATGGGGCTGCATTATGCGTGGTGGAAGGCGCGGCCGCAGTGCCCTGGCTGGGAGCGCGGCGCGCGAATTTTCGTGGCGTTGTTGGCGAGTACCAATTTGCTTTACCATTTTCCGGTGCTGTTTGGCGTGATCGAAAGCACCGCCACCAGCGCAACGCCGACCGGCGAAGTCATCACCAGCGCTGAGTTCCGCGGGTACCTGTCCGATTCACAATTGCTATCGCGCGTGACCCACTTCCTGTTGGCGGCGCTTGCCAATTGCGGCCTCATGTTGTTAGGCTTGGCGCTTCGAATGCATCGTCGCAATCCCCAAAACAGCGACTACGAACACAGCGACGCGCGACGGATGGCGATCTGGGGTGGGCGGTTGGCGCTGGTGCCAACCTTGCTGCAGATTCCGACCGGCTTATGGCTGACCGCGACGTTGCCTCCGCTGTTGCAGGGCGATGTGACAGGCGGCGACGTGATTACCTGTTTGCTGTTTATTGTTTCGCTGGCGTGCGTGTTTGCATTACTGCAAGTGTTGGCATCGATCTCGATCGGCGATTTCGAGCGCCCCAAGCTCATTCGCGCCATGATCTTTATGGTTGCTGTGGTGCTGATGATGAGCGTCGTGCTCCAACGTTTGCGCGCAAAGAACCTCGCGGCCAACTCACCAGAGGTGGTTGCGATCGAACAACGCTAGCTACAACCGGATTCCCCATTTGATGAGGCAACTATGAGCGCGGAGATCGCCACCATCACTTGTCCCGCGACCGGAGATCGCGCGCGAGTATTGGTCAGCCAAGGCTTCAATTGCTTCGAGTACGTCGCCAACATCATGGGGCAGAAGGTGGATGTGCTGTGGTCCTTGCCGAGTTTCGCCAGCGGCAACGAGCGGGCGAGCAGCAGCGGCATCCCTCTGTTGTTTCCGTTTCCGGGGCGGATTCCTGGTACCCAGTTCACCTGGGCGGGCGAGACGTACGAATTGGAAGCTGGCGACAAATTCGGCAACGCCATTCACGGCTTTTGTCATACGCGGCCGTGGCGCATGATTGCGCGGCAGGATGATACCGTGGTCGGTGAGTTTCAGGCTTCGGTCGATGATCCGGCGCTGTTGGCGAAGTGGCCAGGCGATTTTCGCATTCGCGCGACTTATGAACTCGGTGCTGGCGTGTTGGCATGTACCTATCAATTCGACAATCCCGGCGATCGCCCTTTGCCATGCGGATTTGGCGCGCACCCTTATTTTCGTGTACCGCTGGGGGGAGCTAGCGCTGCAGATTGCATCATTCGCTTGCCGGTCACGAAGCACTGGGAACTGGCGGATATGTTGCCGACAGGCGAACAAACCGATTGGTCGCAGGCAAACGAATATGCGGCAGGTGTGCCACTGGCGGAACTGACGCTCGATGATGTCTTCGCAGGACTCACCATGGAGAGCCAACGCGGCACCGCGTCGATCGATGATCCGCAATCGCAACGTAAGGTATCGATCGTCTGGGATGAGACGTTTCGCGAGTTGGTCGTTTACACGCCCCCTCATCGCGAGGCGATTTGCATCGAGCCGTACACCTGCGTGCCGGGAGCGGTGGCGTTGGAAGAGAAGAAGATAGATGCCGGCTGGCGAGTGCTTCAGCCTGGTGAGTCGGTGATTGGCAGGATGAAGATTAGAGTGAGCTGAGGATAGAACGATCGGATCTCCCGATCCATTCATGAGCACAGGGGTGCGCGATGAAAGGTCGGATCGGAAGATCCATCCTACGACCTGTGAGGCCAAGAAAACAAACAAGGCAGACGCGGCCGTCTGCCTTGTATGTTGCATCCAACTGCAAGCGAACCTTACTTGGCGCCAGGCAACTTGCCAGCCTTGATCAAATCGCCATAGGTCATGCCGCCGGC
>JBGSHH010000508.1:0-2603 GCA_041752355.1 Pirellulaceae bacterium
CCGTGGTCCCGCCGGGGCGGCTAGTAGCAACTCACGCAGATTACTGGCGAAGACGGCGATCGCTTCTTCGTCGGCTTTGCGTTTCAGGTCTTCAAACACGATCGATTCGATGGCCGGCAGCAACAAGCGTTCGTAGCAATCCTCGACGGTCGTCAGCAGTTCGCGATGGAACTCAAATCGTGGATTGAATGCGAGTTGCGGCTTGATGTTCGCCAGGACGAATTCGTCGTCCAACTTGAGCTTGACTTTGAGCAGTCCTTCCGCCTCGCCTCGATTCATGGCGAGCAAACGATGTGACGGGACGCGTTTGACAGGCTCTTGATGATCGAAATACATCTCGAACTTCGCGGCTTCCGCTTGCTTGCCCCGCTTCACCGTGGAAACAATCGCGCCATAGTCGTTCGCTTGTTCGAGCAGCCATTGGCGTAGCGGCGAATGCTGCGACCATTGCTCGGCGACGATATCGCAGGCCCCTTGCAGCGCCGCGTCTTCATCGGCCACTCCCTTCTCCACATTGATGAAGGACTTAAGCAGCTCGAGTCTGGAGCGGGTAAGCCTTTCCTGCCGCAGCAGGATATCGGCCAGTGGTTGCAGGCCGCGCTCGCGCGCCGCCGTCGCTCTGGTGCGACGTTCTGGCTTAAAGGGAAGGTAGAGCGACTCCAGCAGTTGGCGGTCGGTACATGACTCGATTTGCTTTTGCAGTTGGGGCGTTAGCAGTCCTTGCTCGTGAATTGTTTTGAGAATGGTAGCCTTACGCTGGGCGAGTTCGCGCGCCGCGTCGAGCGCATCTTCGATTCGCCGCAATGCCACTTCATCGAGTCCGCGCGTCGCCTCTTTACGGTAGCGGGCGATGAACGGAATTGTGTTTCCCTCGTCGAGCAAGCCGACCGCCGCCCGAACTTGCGCCGCACTTACCTTGAGTTCCGCAGCAATCTCGCTGACCGTTTGCTCGAGGTCAAAACAGGGGAAAGGCTTGGGGTCCATGACACGCTGCGTAAAGTGGCTATAAGTGGAGTCGCTGCTCACGACCCTGCCAGAGTACCGCAAGCCACCAACATCGGCTACAAGGCCCCTGCGAGAACGCCCTTTCAATTCAACCCACGCCAGTCATACCACCTGGAAAGATTTCCCTAAACGTGCTAACTTTTTATTGACTCCCGGCATTCAGCAACCATTCAAAGAAGTACCTAGTCATGGGCAGAAGTTTCGAGAATCGCAAGAACGCGATTTTTAAGACGGCGGCGCAGAAATCAAAACTGTACTCAAAGTACGGCACGCAGTTGTACGTCGCCGCGAAGAACGGCGTCGCTGACCCCGATGCCAATCCGATCTTAAAGAACTTGATGGAGAAGGCCAAACGCGAACAAGTTCCGGCTCACGTCATTGACAAGGCCATCGAGAAAGCACGCGGCGCCGGTGGCGAGGATTTCGCATCGGTCCGCTATGAAGGTTTTGGCCCTGGTGGCTCGATGGTCATCGTCGATTGCTTAACCGACAACAATCAACGCACGATTTCTGAAGTCCGCAGTTGTTTCACGAAGACTTCCTCCAAATTAGGTAATCCGGGATCCGTCGCGCTCTGGTTCGATCAATTGGCGATCCTCTCCTTCAAAGGCGAAAACGACGAGCAAGTGCTGGAAGCGATGTTGGGGGCCGATGTCAACATTGAAGAGATTGAAAGCAAGAATGGCACACTGACAGTCTTTGCTCCGCCTGACGAATTTTACAAAGCCAAGACAGCCTTGCTGCAAGCGTTCCCGGGCACCGAATTGGAAGTGCAAGAGATCACCTTCCTCCCGCAGTCCACCAAGGAACTTGGACCCGATGACTTGGCTATCTTCCAAAAGTTCCTCACAATGTTGAACGATTGCGACGATGTGCAGGATGTCTATCACAATGTCGCAATGCCGAGCTAATTCTCCCGTTGGAGTTCACTTGCTTAGTGGTTCGAATGGGTCGCGTCTTTGCCCCTTGGGTTATTCCTGAAATAACCACGGAGCGAAAGCGCGCAGCGCATAACGCCACGTCTGCCACTCATGCGCCAGGCCTGGGACGTCCCGAAAGACGACATTCTTGATACCGGAATCTTTCATTGCGCTGGTTAGTTCCTTGGCGCTTTTATTAATCGTGGCATCCATGCCGACCGTTTTTGAGTGGAGGTGCGGAAGTTTTAGTTGTTGATCGAACTTAGTAGGATCCGCAAACACACCCCCCTAGGCCGTCTTGAGATCGACGTTATGTACCCCACTGAAGGATGCGACGGCGGAAAACAGATCTGTGTGGTTCAATCCGATTTGAAGCGATCGCCCTCCTCCCTTCGACAGCCCTGCAATGGCGCGATGTTGCTTGTCCGTGCGTGTGCGATAGGTGGCGCTCCAATCCCTTTCAATAAGCCGGTTTGCGCCCCACCTGTCGTCGAGTAGACTTGGCCCTGTCGTCATCGGTGTACAATCGGGATAGGCAGAGCGCCCCCTGTTATCTACCCTTGCCGACAACTCGGGCCCGTAGCTCAGCGGTTAGAGCAGGGGACTCATACGGCAGCCGGAGCATTATTTCGAATGCTCCAAAAACGCGAATAAACCCTTGTTTTATAGTGCAACACG
>JBGSHH010000509.1:0-9823 GCA_041752355.1 Pirellulaceae bacterium
CGCTCCAATCGTAGCGCGGATGGCGAAGAGGCGTTTAAGCGCAGCTATCCCAATGCTCCCCAGGACATGATCCATACGGCGGTACACCACGTTTATGTCGATGGGCCGGATGCGGTAATTGATTGGCTTGCGGATGCCGAATTATTCCTGCGTGATCCACAACATCACCCGTGCTATGGCGTGAGTTCACATTTGCTGTACGACGTTTACAACTGGCTCCAGTTTCAAGCCTTACTTCCAGCGGGAAAGTCGGGCATGATCGATTTGCTCAACGACATCAAACTCTTAGTCGAGGAGGGTTCGCTCGAAGCCGCCAAGGAAACCGTCGACCGGCTTAAAGAAATGTTGGATGGAAACTTGAAGTCTCCCGATTTCGATTCGCCCTGATTTCGCGATTTGAATTTGCATGACCGACACGTCCACTCACTTCCCATGACGATATACCCACACGCGATTCGTCATGCCACCGTGTACAACCAAGACATTTAACCGTGGATCGAAGTAGCCTTTGGGTTGGCCCCAGTAGTTGCCGGCACCGTAGTTCGAAGGTGGGCAGCCATCGCCGTGGGGCGTGATGAGTTCCCATTTATTGTCAGGCAGTGAGAACGCCGCCACCTGACCTTGCTCGTTGCCTTCGGTGAGCAGGAACACGTCATTGACACTGTCGTAAGCGAACATCGTTTTGGCGTCGTGGGCTTCCAGCGGAATGGTGTCGTTGAGTTTCACCCAGTGATTCTCGACGACATCGTAAGCGAAGGTGCTCTTCCCAATGACGGCGACCATCTGTTTATATTTGGGGCTATAAGCGGTCTGTTGCTCTTCGGTCGGCGCGACTTTGTCGCGCAGCACCAGGTCATCGATCGACTTACCGCCGTTGGGCTTGAGTTCCGTCCATTCGTTCTTTCCCACATCCCACGACCACATCGCATACGAGTGGGGCGAGACGTTTTGCGCCGCGACATAGTAGATCACCCGTTTCAGATCGGGGATGTAACACATCGTCGCGCCCATGCCTTCCATGTTCGGCATGGCATGGTTGGCGGGCCGTTTGTGAATGAGCCAGCGTTTGGCAAAGGGATCGAACATCCAAATGCTGCTATACGCGTTGTCGATTTTCTGTTCGACATCCTCTAACGGAATCTCGCGATAGCGGCTTTCCAATATCGCGGCGTCGCTACAGTAAGCGCCAGTGCCATGAATCATCAGGTTCTGATTGGGCTCGTAGACCAGCGTGTCCCAAGTATGCCCCGGCAGAATTGGCCCGCCGCGCTGCGTCGTCAGGTAGCCATCCTTCCAGACCACATTGGCATTCCACCAAGGGCGGACCTCTTCGAACTGTTTGCGTTCGTCGGCTGTCATCGGCTGCTCGGGTTGGGCGCGCAAGCGGCGCGCCAGGAACATCAGCACGCCTTTGTACGGCGCTTGATTGCCCCCGTCAGGCTCGAATATCGCGTGCCAAGTGTTGGAGCCGAGATGATACTCCCACACATCGTTGGAGCGCAAGGTTTGGTGGTCGCCGCCATGATAGAGCGCGGTTTGTCGTGCCGGCGCATAGGCCATCCGCATCGTGTAGCCGCGCGTCACAGGCCCCATCAATTGACAGCCATAGATCTCGGTCTGGGCATCAACCTTCACCTTGGGAAGCGCCAGCGAAGCGCGGTCCCCCAACTTCGCAATCGCTGCGATGATGGCTGGATCGTCTTGGTAGGGAAGAGGTGCGTCCTCACCATAAGCAACCTGCCCGCCGAATAATATTAGCGCCAACACTACGACTTGCTGATAGGACATAGTAGTTTTCCTCTTCGTTATCAAAAATCTTAAGCAGTGCGCGGCGCGAGGCCAAGTTGAGGGAGCGACGGGATACTTTCGACGTAGGCTACCGCGATTCCGTCAACCATTTCGCGATCTGCTGAATAGCTTCTTCCGCCACGTTGCCGGCTTGGAGGTATTCGATCGGGCGACTCGGCCCATCGCCGGAGATGAATAGATGGTTGAGTTGGGGATAGGATCGAAAAGTGACGTTGTCGTGGCCCTTGAGCGCCCCCTTCCAAGCGGCGAAGTCTGCCATCGTGACTTGATAATCACGCTCGCCTTGTAGTAGTAACAGCGGCTGTTTGATCTGTTGAGCCGCTTCCGCAGGGCGATAGTCGCGCAGATCCAGCCAATACGCGGCGGGCACACTTTCCAGCGGTAAATCCTTCGCAGGCGTTTGCAACGTGAGCTTGTCGGATTTGACGAGCGCGACCTGCTGCGCCAATTCCTTGATGGCTTGCTCGTCTTCAGCATTCAAGCCGTCTAACGCCACGATATACTTCGTTTGCTCCAGGATATGATCTTCCAAAGGTCGCGTGGAACCGGCCAGACTGATGAAGCCTGCGAACTTCGGCTGTCGCTCGGCAAGGCGTGGAATGAGCATGCCACCCAGACTATGCCCGAGCAAGTAGATGCGCTGCGGATCGATTTTCGGCTGCTTCACGAGCAGATCGAACGCTGCGATGGCGTCGTCAATGGTTTCTTCCTTGACGGTGAGTTTCGGCACGAGCGACATGGCGAGGGGATGCTGCTTCGTGCGCTTCTCATACCGCAAGACAGCGATGCCGCGCGAAGCGAGTCCCTGCGCCAGATCGCGAAATGGCTTGTTGGGACCAATAGTTTCGTCGCGATCCTGGGGTCCCGATCCATGCACCAAGATGAGTGCCGGAAAAGGACCCGCGCCTTGCGGCAGCGCCAGGGTGCCGGGAAGCGTAAGCAGGAATACGCCTTCGCCGACTTCCACGGGTGTCTCCGCAAACTTTTTCGTATCGACATAAGCAGGCGTTTGGTACTTTGATGCCGGCAGCAAAAACCAACCGGCGACTTTGCCCTCGGACGAGAAGACGAACTTGGACTCGAGCTTGCCTTCAGCAAATTCGCACGTCACGATCACAATCTCATACTTCCCTTGCTTCTCGACGCGTGTCCGCTCGATGCCTTGCCACTTGCCAAAAGGAACCGTTGTGGCTTGCCAAACTTGGCCCACTTTCTCGACGGGTAGGGCCTTGCGCATGGTTTCGTCGAACGCATCCGCCACTTTCTGGTGTTCGCCTGCCACTAGCTGCTCTACCAACCGCCGCGCTTGCGCCGTTGTTTCGACATCTGGTTGATCCACAGGCGGAGCCAGCACCAGCGCTAGGAGTAGAGGAAGCATGGTGGATGTCCTTCGTGGGGTAGGCGTCCCGCCTGCCGTTATACTGACGCAACGATAGCGACAACGACCAGGAACGCGATGAGGACTCTTGGCGGTAGCTTTATGCATTTCATGATGGAATCATCGTACCCCGTTGTTCATCTGCTGCTCTGACTACGGCCACCTATTTGTATTGGCGGCCGTACGGCGTGTACACAATTCCGCGGCCAAACTGAGGTGTCGGAAGTCTTACATTTCGGAGTATGCAATCGGAGTCGTCGGGAATAATTTCGTGTGTGAAATCAAAAACACCCAGCCGTCCGTTGAAGTGCTGGCATAGCAATGGACCCGATTCATCCAACCGCCAATCACCCATGATGGATCGCCGAAACGGTCCTTAATTTGGCTCACGCGCCAGTCACGTTCAGAGCAAATCTCACGAGACTTCTTGCGAATGTCTTTCCATTCTGTATTGGTGAGTGTGCGGTCAACTTTCACATAGCCGAAGCCGTGCGATATTTCGGCGAACACGGAGGCAATTTCGTTGCTGAAAGCGTCCACGCATGAGAACTGCTGACAAAATGCACCAATGAATCCCGTCGCCGTCCACATCCCGCGCCCCTTGAGGATCGCGTAAGCTCGAGCGAGTTCGGATTCGCGCTCGTCGATGTAGGTGAGATCATCGAGGAGATTAGTGAGTACCATTTGAACGCCGTGTTGGTCGCCGCCGTACATGCCTGGTCGCGTTAAAGCGCCATGCAGTGTTTCGAGTAGGCGATTTCGGACATCTTCTATTGTCCGCATCGTGCGACCTCAGTTTGCACATTAAGACAGCGATTACGCGATGGCAATACACGCAATCAAAACAATCGCGATTCTAGTTCTCCATGGATGTCGTGTAAATCATTTATTCAGCGGCCCATCCATGTACTCATGCCGAAGGATTCCGCTGGTGGCCGTGCTTCGTAGCGCGCGCTTGCCAACGTCCAACGGCATCACGGCAGAGCGTGATGGGTACTATTCTTGCCAAAGTGGCGATCACTCGCCGGCCGGCTCACTCGCGGAGGGCGTGACGCCGAGTTGCTGTTGCAGGTCACGAAGTTCGAATCGCAACTTGGAGACATCAGCGCGCAAGGCGGCAACTTCCAGTTCCAACTCCGAAAACATATCGCGTGTAATGCCGCCAGAAGCCGGGGCATGCGTCGGCGCATGCATGTGCGAAACATGCGCTGCTGGCGGGGACGGTGCGCGGCGCGGTGGTTCATCGTCGCTGTCGCTCGCAGGCGTGTAGTTGGCGAAGCGGGCTTTGAGTTCGACGAGTTCGCGATCTTTGTGCAAGTTATGCGTCACCATCTGCCCGCGACCTTCCGGCGAAAGGGAGATGACGAGATTCTTCTTTTGCAAACTCTCCAGCACCGGCTTGAGGGCGGCGAGATCCGCAATGGTTTCCATGCGGGCGGCACGGCCGCGCAATTCGCCCACCGTTTGCTCGCCTCGCAAGAGCAGTTCGGCCATTACCGCTAGTTCGATCTTATCGACGCCGAGCCAGTCGTAGGCCAGATGCTTGAACTTGTTGACGCGACCGCTCCCTTGAATCTCGACCACCGCGCCGAGTCCTTTGAGCTCTTCAAGAATCTGCTCGATGTCGTCGGTGGAATAGTTGGTGAGCGGCTCGCGATTGGTTTTTTGGTTGCAGCCGGTCGTGATGCCGTTAATGGTCATCGGGTACGCATCAGGCGTCGTCTTCGCCTTTTCGACGAGCACGCCCAAGACGCGCCGCTGCCGACTGTTGAGTTGCTGCCACTTGGGAGCGTTGTGTTCCGTCATCGCCTCGATTCCTTATGTGAAGGGAAACGAAATGCTACCGCTGTTGGGGAGGGGTGTGCAAGGTGGGAGGGGAAAGGTAAGAATGACAGCATGACGAAGCACGAATGACCAATGAGATGAAGTAGAGGGTGGAGGAGTTGGGAGTGGAGGAGTAAAAGCAATTGCCCGCTCTCCCGACTCGTCTGCTCCCCAATCGCTAATCGCCCGCTATCCACGAGTACATTTCACTTACAGCATCATTAGGAATCGAACCTATGTCCACTAAACGCATCCTCATGTTCACAGGCGATATCTACGAAGACCTGGAGCTTTGGTATCCCAAACTGCGTCTGATCGAGGCGGGCTATGAAGTGACGCTGGCGGGGGAAGAAGCGGGCAAAACATATCACGGCAAACATAGCTATCCTTGCAAATCCGATGTAGCGATCGCCAGCGTCGAAGCCAAGGACTTTGCCGGCGTGATCGTGCCGGGCGGGTTCATGCCGGATAAGCTGCGCCGCGATCCGAAAGTGCTGTCGCTAGTCCGCGACTTTGCCAGCGATGGCAAGTTGGTGGCGGCGATCTGTCATGGCGGTTGGATTCCGATTTCTGCTGGCGTCTATCGCGGCATTCGCGTGACCGGCTCGCCAGGAATTATGGACGACTTAATCAACGCCGGTGCGTTGTGGGAAGATGCGGCGGTGGTGGTCGATCACCACTTTGTTTGCAGTCGCAAGCCGGATGATTTACCGGAGTTTATGAAGGCCGTGCTGGAACACCTCGCTAACGCTTCGGTTTAATGTAGGGGACGATGCCGCCGCGCTGACGCTTCGGGTTGGTGTATTGGAGTCAACGATCATGTTTGCGCACTTAACGATTGCCACGCGCGATGTGGCAGCGACGAGTCGGTTCTTTCAACGGACGCTCGGTTGGCAGCCGATTCGTACTCCCGAGAATACGCCGCCCGATGCCGATTGGCTGGCGATCGCGCCAGGCCAGCAGTTGCATATCTTAAAGGTCGAGAACTTCGCTCCCGGGCCCTTCGAAGAAGAGTTCGGTCGCCACTTCGCCCTGTTCTTCAGCGGCCGCGAATTCGAGAATTTGAAAGCGAGACTGAAAGAACACGGCGCGGAACTGATCGACGCGATTCGCCCCACGCCGTTTGCCCGTTTCTTCTTTCGCGACCCCAATGGGTATGTGTTTGAGGTGATCGATCAAGAGGGATACGTCGTGGAATGAGCGAGGGGAGGTTTTCGCCGCGGGTGAACACGAATGACGCGGACGCGGACGGGAAGAAATCGAGTCGCCACGAATCTATCACCATCATCGAATGACTTCGTATTCATCCGTGTGGTCCGTGTTCATTCGCGGCTGACCAAATCCTCCGTGCTGGATTCGTACACTCCAACCCGCTAAAATCACGCCCTTAGCTGCCTGCGATTCCTTTCCCGCCTAGCATGTAAGGAGACAAACTGATGAAGGTGATTTTGCGCCGCGCACTCGCGGCATGTCTGGTGACACTGTCGGCATCGTTGGCGAACGCCGAAGTGAAGTTGCCACAGATCTTCAGCGATGACATGGTCTTGCAGCAAAAGACGCAAGCACCGGTCTGGGGCTGGGCGGAGCCTGGCGAAAAGGTCACCGTCACGCTGGGCGATGCCAAGGCCGAAGCGACGACCAATGAGCAAGGCAAGTGGATGACCAAGATCCAAACGCCTGGTGCCGGTGGACCGATGACGCTGGTCATCAAAGGCAAGAACGAAATCGCGCTCAAGAATGTCCTCATGGGCGAAGTTTGGGTTTGCTCCGGCCAATCGAACATGCAATGGAGCGTCGCCGCTTCGACCAATGCGAAGGAAGAAATCGAGAACGCCAAGTATCCGAAAATCCGCCTATTTACCGTTCCTTCCGCCAAAGAAATGCCGCAGCCTGAACCGCAAGCCGACTTGGGACTCGATCTGCAATGGACCGAATGCACGCCGCAAAGCGTCCCCGGCTTCTCGGCAGTGGCCTATTTCTTCGGTCGCAAGTTGCAGCAAGAACTCGATGTGCCGATCGGCCTGATCAACACTTCCTGGGGCGGCACGATCTGCGAAGCTTGGACCAGCAAGCCAGCGCTCGAGAGCGATCCCGATTGGTATGGCCCGATCTTGGAACGAGGCAAGACGTTTCAAGCAGGCAACCCCAATCAGCCTGCCGTGTTATTCAATGGCATGATCAATCCGCTGGTGCCGTTCGCCATCAAAGGGGCGATTTGGTACCAAGGGGAATCGAATCTTGGTCGCGCAGAGCAATACGCCAAGCTCTTTCCCGCCATGATTACCGATTGGCGCAAAAATTGGGGCCAAGGCGATTTTCCGTTCCTGTTCGTGCAGCTCGCGCCCTATTGCTACGCTGGCGACAAAGCCAACAACACGCCCAAAGATAGCAAGCAACTCGGCGAGTTGTGGGAAGCGCAGCTGAAGACGTTGAAGTTGCCCAACACCGGCATGGCGGTGACGACCGATATCACCGAACTATTCGATATCCATCCCAAGAACAAACAAGATGTCGGCCAGCGGCTGGCGCTGTGGGCATTGGCGAACAGCTACGAGAAGAGCGACGTGGTTTATTCCGGCCCGCTGTATGACTCGATGGCCGTGGAAGACAACAAGATTCGTTTGAAGTTCAAGCACGTCGGTGGCGGCTTGGAAGCGAAGGATGGCCAACCGCTGAACTTCTTCACCATCGCCGGTGAGGATCAGGCTTTCGTCGACGCCAAGGCGGAAATCGATGGCGACACAATCGTCGTGACGAGCGACCAAGTTGAGAAGCCGGTTGCCGTCCGCTTTGGTTGGTCCGACTTCGCGACGCCCAATCTGTTTAACAAAGCAGGCTTGCCTGCTTCGCCGTTCCGCACCGATGACTTCCCCATGGTTACCGCCGGCCGGAAGTAGTTGACTCGTGGTATTTTGGTAGGGTGCGGCGAGTTCCACAAGCCGCACCAATCGCCCGTGGAGAGTGATAGAGTAGGGAGTAGAGACGTCGAACGAATCTTACTCCTCTACTCTCCACTCCCCAACTTACTATTCGTTCCCTCTAATTAGATACAAATTGCGCCACAGACGCTTTTCTAAAGCAGGCGCAGCACGCCAGCGATGATCTTACGCAGGTTCGGAATCGCCCCCGCTGCGAGTCGGTTCACTTCTTCCGGCGTGGTTTTCGTGGGACGATCGGGACACGCGACATTGGTGACCATCGATAGCGCTAACACTTTCATCCCCACTTGTCGCGCTGCCATCACCTCGGGCACGGTGGACATCCCGACCACGTCGCCGCCGAGTTTGCGAAACGCCCGATACTCCGAACGCGTTTCGTAATTCGGACCTTGCACGCCGACATACACACCACGATGACAGACAAAGTCTTGCGCGCGGGCGATCGTCTGAGCGCAATCAATCAGCGAGTCATCGTAGTAACACGAAAGTGGCGCAATGCGCGCTGCGTTGCTCTGTTCCCAACTCGCATCGCGCGGTCCTGGCGACATCAGATTGATATGATCCTCGATCGCCATGATCTCGCCAGAGCGATATTGAGGGTTGATGCCGCCGCTGGCATTGGTGACGATCAACAATTCCGCCCCCAGCGCTCGCAGCACGGCAATCGGCAAGCAGATTTCGCTCAGCCGATAGCCTTCGTACAGATGAAAACGCCCATCCATTACCGCCACCGGCGTTTGTTGTAGCACACCGCAAGCCAATCGCCCTTTATGCCCCAGCGCCGTGGAGCGCGGATAGTGCGGCAGCTTATGATACGGAAACTCCGCCTCGACCTCGATGCCGCAGGTGATTTCGCCCAAACCGGAACCAAGAATGATCGCCGCGCGTGGGACCACTTGCCACGACGCGCGAATCGCCGCGACCGCTTCCTCGACAAATTGCGGCGGACAGATGGCGGGATCGATCACGTCGCCGCGTCCTGTTCGCCTGCCAACACGCCCATCACCAACTTGCACAGATTCGGCTCGGCGGCATTGGCGGTCGCGATGATCTTCGGCACATCGGCTGGTTCCAAGCAATCGGCCAGGCACATATCAGTGACGATGGAAAAGCCCACGCAGCGCATACCAGCATGCACCGCCACGATCACTTCCGGCACGGTGGACATCCCCACCACATCCGCGCCGATCATCCGCAGGAAGCGATACTCGGCGCGCGTTTCCAAATTCGGCCCCGCCACCGCGACAAACACACCTTTATGCGCGACGATGTTCTCCTTGCGTGCCACAGCGAGCGCCCGATCAACCAGCTGCTGGCAATAGGGTTCGCACATATCGGGGAAGCGCGGCCCCAGGCGATCGTCGTTGATGCCGATCAGCGGGTTGTCGCCCATCAAGTTGATATGATCCTCGATCATCATGATATCGCCCGACTTGTAGTACGGATTCATCCCACCACAGGCGTTGCTCACCACCAGCAAATCGGCCCCCAGCGCCTTCATCACGCGCACCGGCAGCGTAATCTGCTTGAGGGGATAGCCTTCGTACATGTGAAAACGTCCTTCCATCGCCACGACGGAGAGCCCATTCAACGTGCCGCAAACCAATCGCCCGCGATGGCTAGTGGCGGTCGATTTGGGGAAGTTCGGAATCTCTTCATATTCCAGGCTGGCTTCGACCTGAATATTCTTCACCAAACCACCCAGCCCCGTTCCTAGAATAATGCCGGCATGCGGCTTGCCGTCCCACACTTTGCGGATAGCGGCGACAGCAGCTTCGATTTGAGCGTGAAGTTCGAGCATGTGGGTTTCCCGTTGGTGCGATTGACTTAGCGGTCGCCAGTTTACGACAGAGAACCGGAAGTGGGCAAGCGG
>JBGSHH010000510.1:0-4009 GCA_041752355.1 Pirellulaceae bacterium
CGCAAGAGTTGTTAGTCGGCGTCCAGGGGGGCGACGATGGGGCGGTGAATCGCTTGTTGGAGCGGCATCGCGACGCCGTTCGCCGGCTGGTGCAAATGCGCCTCGATGTGCGCGTGCAACGGCGGGTGGATGTGAGCGACGTGGTGCAGGATGTTTTTGTGGAAGCGAACCGCCGCCTGAGCGAGTACGCGGCTAACCCGCCGATGCCATTTCACTTATGGCTGCGACAGATCGCGAAGGATCGAATCATCGACGCCCACCGTCGGCATCGCGGTTCTGCCAAGCGGAGTGTCGATCGCGAACAAGCGATGAATGTGCCGGCTGGCATGGATCGTTCGTCGATTGAACTGGCGGCGCAAATTGTCGATCCTGAACTTACGCCTGCCGCCGCCGCCACGCAGCATGAAATGGCGCAGCGCGTGGAAGCCGCCATCACCCAACTCGACGAGCAGGACGCCGAGATCATCATCATGCGGCATTACGAACATCTCTCGAATCAAGAGATCGCGCAAGCCTTGGAACTTTCCGAACCCGCCGCCAGCATGCGTTACCTGCGTTCCGTGCGGAAGTTGCGCGAGATACTGGGCGATGGGAAATCGGAAGCGGGGAGTAAGTGAAGCTGCCCAACGCTACTCTCGACCACGACGAACGGCTCGCCATGTTGCTGGCGGAATTGTCGGATAAGGCTACGCGCGGGGAACGCGTCGATCTAGAATCGGAATGTCGGGAGCATCCAGATCTGGCCAATGAATTGCGCGAACTCTGGGGAGCGGTGCTCTGTGCGGCGGCGGCGGGTAGTCACGCCAGCCAATTGACCGGGCCGCTCAACAACATGCAGGATGCGCCCAGCGGCGTCTTTGAACTCCCTTGTCGATTCGGCGACTATGAACTGGTCGAAGAACTCGGACGAGGCGGGATGGGCGTTGTCTATCGCGCGCGTCAACTGAGTTTGAATCGCCTTGTGGCCGTGAAGATGATTCTGCGCGGCAATCTGGCTTCGCTGACCGATCTGGAACGCTTTCGCGCTGAGGCTGAAGCTGCTGCCAAGCTCGATCATCCAGGCATTGTGCCGGTATACGAAGTCGGTGCCGGCGAGGGGCGACCGTACTTCACGATGAAGTACATCCAAGGGCGTACGCTTTCGCAAATACTTGCGGATGGCCCGCTTCCTTCGCGTGATGCCGCGCGGATTCTCGCCGCGGTCGCCAGAGCGATTCATTTCGCGCATAGCAAAGGCGTGCTGCATCGCGATTTGAAGCCATCGAATATCGTGCTCGATGAAGCCGATCAGCCACACGTGATGGACTTTGGATTGGCGAAGCAAGTCTCCGATGCTGCCAGTCTCACGCGCACGGGCGCGGTTTTGGGTACGCCTGCGTACATGGCACCGGAGCAAGCAGCCGGGGCACGTGGCGCGGTAGGACCCGCCAGCGATGTCTATAGCCTGGGGGTGATTCTGTATCACATGCTTACCGGTCGGCCACCATTTCAGGCGGCGTCGCCGGTCGATACGGTGTTGATGGTGCTGGAACAAGATCCGGTCCCACCGCGAGCGCTCAATCCCAAAGCCGATCGCGACCTGGAGATGATCTGCTTGCGGTGTTTGCAAAAGCCGCCTGACCTGCGTTACGCCAGCGCGGAGTTATTAGCCGACGACTTGATTGCCTATTTGCACGACGAAACGATCTCCGCGCGGAGCGGACGCTTCGCGCAGATCCTTGCTGGTTGGCTACGGGAAACACATCATGCGCCCGTGCTGGAGAATTGGGGCCTGTTGTGGATGTGGCATAGTCTGGCGTTGTTTGTGGCGTGCGCGCTGACCAACGCGTTGTATCTGTATGGCTTCAACCAACAGAGCGACCGCATCTATTACTTCGCGCTTTGGACCGCTGGCTTGGGAACGTGGGCGGCGATCTTTTGGGCGTTGCGGCGACGCATGGGGCCGGTGACGTTTGTTGAGCGGCAGATCGCGCACGTGTGGGCCGCCAGCATGATCTGCATCGGATTACTGTTCCCGATTGAAGCGTTATTGGGCTTGCCAGTGTTGAAACTTTCCCCTGTTCTGGGCTTGGTGACGGGGGCGGTATTCTTGGTGAAAGCAGGCATCCTGTCCGGCGCTTTCTATATCCAAGCGGCGGCGTTATTTGCGTCCGCCTTTTTGATGGCGCTATTGCCCAACTATGCCCATCTCATCTTTGGCGTCGTCTCCACCGCCTGCTTCTTCTTTCCCGGGCTGAAGTACTATCGCCAGCGTATGCGCGCGGAGCGACGGGCCTTGGTATAGGCGCCCGGCAGGCGAGATGCCTTTCCCAGGCGATTCAGTATTTCGATTCATCAATCGGCAAATTGTCTTTGCGATTGGCCAGGCGGCGGAGCGTTTCCAGGTCGATGCTGTATTGCAACGAACGCACAGAGCCATCGCACATCGAGGTCTGATAGATGCCACTATGTGCGCTCCCCCAAACCAAATAGGCCGAAGCGCCAGGGCGATCTTGCAGCGGCGCATAGTCGATAGCGCCTGTCGCATAACAAACAACATCGCGATCAAAACCAAGATAGAGATTTTGGTCATCGTTATGATCTTTGCCGTCGTCGTATTTGTCGGGATTCAAATAGCGCTCGCCAATCAGCAGAGTATGTGTAGTACCGTCTTTAATTGCCGCGCGCTTATACTCGCTGCGGACTGCCAATACGCCGGTGGTATCAGTACAAAGAGGTGACCAACCGTTTTTGCCATCGACATCCGACGGGCCAAAAGTATCGGTTGCGCCGTCACCCACCGAACCATCGCCAGCGTTGGCGGCATAGTCACCGCGACCAGCACCAGCAGGGCGATTGATATTCACATAGTCGACGGGGTGCACATACACGCGCACCTTCGTGGGGCGACGCGTGGGACAGTTAAACACCTTGAGCGGTATCGCAACCATTAGCGCGCCTTGCTGGCGACGCACGGGATCGGTTTGGCCCATCCCCATATCATGCAACGATTGCTGTTCGACATACGGCAATACAGAATAGCCCCAACCACCGGGCTGCGTTTTTCCAAAGCCCCGATTGGGGTCGCCTGACCATCCCCAGCCCCAACCGCCGGACGGATAGTAGTTGTTCGCTTGCAAATGTTGCAACGAACCCAGGGCCAGATTGCGTATGTTATTCGCACATTGCAAGCGGCGGGCTGATTCACGGGCGGACTGCACCGCAGGCAACAGCAGGCCCACCAGAATGCCAATGATGGCGATGACCACCAACAACTCCACCAACGTAAACCCCTGCGTGCGCGCCTGTCGCATAGAATCGCCCTTCATTCCGGAATGGGAATCGAAGCCAATCTTGGGACGCCATGGCCGAGCTGTCGATAAGTGGAAGCAAACCTCGTTTTCGAGGTCGCATCGGCCAAAGCTGATATTAACAATTGGCCGTCCCAATTGCACGCGCATTTTTTGGTATTTTCCTTGACAAACGTTGCCCTTCCTCCCGCCGTGACACCGCATGTTCCATGGCCTCACACGAGAGACGCCGAAATCTGGCTTGTTGAGCACGGACGTAGGCATAGCTCCACTGCGCAAGCAGATGCTGGGGGCGCGAGAAGGCATTGAGCTCGTAGGTTACGGCGTCCGTGGCCGCCTCCCAAGTCACTTGGAAACGCTCTTCACCTTGCTCGACGTGATCGCGAAGCGTGCCATAGGCGAAGCCAAAGACGCGACCGACAGGCGTCGCTTCATCCATGGTGTAGACGATCCGCGCCGGATTCAGCGACCAGATTGGCCCTGCCCGAAACAGCACTGCCACCACATTGCCCGGTTCCAGGAACGTATCGGGCCAGAACAAGCGTGTCATGGGGCGGGGAAACATCCTCCAATTGCGAATCGCAGCGCAGGCGTTCTCGAACACGTTTCGCCCGTGCCCCAGCAACGTCGCTGCTTGATCGAAGTCGTAGCCCGTCGGCGGCAACGATCGCGTTTCGCCCACTTCGGGATACGAAAACGGTTCGTGACGTTGCCGATCG
>JBGSHH010000511.1:0-10871 GCA_041752355.1 Pirellulaceae bacterium
TGCTGTGGTATGGTGTTTTCACAGGCATGCTTGGCATACCGCGAGTCACGCGCAAATGCTCCGCCAACTCGCCATAGTCGACGGGTTCATCGAGACAGACGTTGAAAGTTTGCTGACGAGCGCGGGGATGATCGAGAGCAAGCAAGATCGCATCGACCAGATCATCAACATGCACAAAGTTGCGCTTCACAGGCTGGTCGGTCGGATCAAGCATGATTGGCACCGCGCCGCTGGCGATGCAACGATCCGCTTGCTCGATACCCACTAAATCCCGCCAACGCGGACCGCCGAATACATCTTCGCCGAACGATAGTTGGTACTTGAAATCGTCTTTTTCCATGATCCAGGGAGCGCGCAGGCAACAGCCATTGAGGTTGTACTGCGCATAGTATTGTTCCAGCATGACCTCTTCGAGCACCTTCGATAAGGCGTAACAGCCGGGATAGGCCGAGTGCCGCTGTTGTTCGGTGACCGGGAGGGGATGTGGATAGACGAAGTGGCCCAAGCCTGCATCTCCGCCTAACAGAATGAATTGCTCAAAACTGGCACTCTGGCGGCATGCTTCGAGCAGCCAGAACAGGCCCTTGACCGTAACATCCATCACTTCGACCGGAGTTTCCTTGCATGTTGCCAAGTG
Organism: Pirellulaceae bacterium; assembly: GCA_041752355.1. Taxonomy (GTDB): domain Bacteria; phylum Planctomycetota; class Planctomycetia; order Pirellulales; family Pirellulaceae; genus JAEZGD01. Next base: position 638 of record JBGSHH010000511.1, read on the forward strand.
CAGAACGTGAGTCACGCCATGCATGGCTTCGGCGACGACGTCCGCCTGCGCGATGCTGCCGCGAATGGAAGTCAACCGGTCAGTCGGAGACAGCATGCGGTTATGGCAGAGCGCACGAACATGCCACGCGGCAAAGCGCTCCGATTGCCAAAACCTTGTCAAGAAAGCTTGCCCAACCTTGCCTGTCGCACCTGTCACGAGCAGGCAGCGCTGTTCGCTCATCGTGGATTCCTCGAAAGTAGTTGCATCACGTCAGGAGTGTAACGTGTGCTGCTCCCCGAGGGTAGTTGTTGACAGCGCTACTTGTTGTTGAGAAGCGATTGAAGCTCGGTCATGGCGGCTAAATCGCCATGAGCACCCTGCTGAGCGAAGATATGTTGCAGATTGGCAAGCAGGCGCGTGATCCACTGCGCATGCGTCGCCGGTTCCAGGAAACTCTGCGATCGACCAATGGAGCGGCCCAGGATTCGCTCCATAAGTGCGAACGCCTCTTGAGCGGAATGGACCGCGCCACCATGAAAAGGATCGACCACCAACCAACCATTTCCGTCATGTACACGCACCATAAAATGGGCTGGCGCGTTGATCCCTTCAATGGTCAGTCCCGCTCGCTCCCCCACCACTTTGTAAATGAGGGACAGCGTGATCGGAATGCCGCGTTTGCTTTCCAGCACCGCAGGCAGGTAGCTATTAAGCGGATTGTAGTACTGTGCCGCCTCGCCTTGAAAACACACTTCCTCAAAGAGAACATCGTGCAAATGTGCCACCAATGTTTCCGGACTGCGATGTTGAATTCGCGCCGTTACACGGGCGGCCAACCGATCCAATTTCGCGTCAATGGCGCGCGGATCGACATCATCCAGTGCGTGCATTGCGACCGCCGTGGCGGCTTGCAACAGACCGGAAGTGGTATCGAGCCGAATTAAACTTTGCCGAAAGTGTTGGTACGCTTCGGGACGGCACAAGGCGGCAGCTTTCATTGAGTCATCACACGGAATGGTTCGTGGCTTTTTCCTTCGTCAATTCAATTAGCGTTGGACTTCGGATGTCCAGTTGTGCTACTTATACAAGCGAAAAACGAACGCAGGGGTGACACAAATACGGCGAGATTTTACGAAAATAATCACTGGACCCATTAATTCGGGGAGTGAGAAAGGGGTGGTTTACAGTCACGCACCCCGATGTGGAGGGAGCTACATCGACGCTCGAGAAGACAAAGTGATGTTAGCGGTGGCTGGCGCGGCGCAACCGATCGTTGATGGCGAACCCTAACCCACTTTCGCTAGGAAACGGTTCTGCCCATAAGATTTCAATCTTTTCGTCCTCATCGAGTGCTCGCAGAGCAGCGAAAAGGTTGCGGGCGGCCTCGGTGGATTCGCCTTGCTCGCTCAGCGATAGCGCGGTGAGTCTTCCACCGGGGCACATCGTTTGCAAATCCGCTTCCCAGCGCCTTGTAAGTTCCTGGCTATTCCCGGACGCGAATAGCACTCCGAGTTGGGCTTCTTTCGGCAAAGATGCAAACAAGATATCTCGATCCGGTTTAGGCAACTTCGCCAGCAACGTCGGCATCAGTGTGAGCGACTTGCGCGGAGCATAGTGACTCGCCAAGAGGCCTGGTGCGACGGCAGGTGTGTCGGATGTTGCCGCTTCGAGTGGAACCGTTGTCACCTTCAGGCCAGTTCTACTTGCGATCGCTTCCAACGCAATTCCGCCGGGACGCAATAGTGTCAGGCCCCCCTGAGGATGGACGAACAATATCGTGGATTCCACTCCGATCTGGCAATCGCCACCCTCCAATATCCAATTAATACGATCGCCAAGTTCCATCAGCACATGATTCGATCGCGTGGGACTAATACGGCCAAAACGGTTGGCACTGGGTGCTGCCAATGGTTGACCAACCGCTTGCAAAAGTGCCTGGGCAATTGGATGCGCTGGCGAGCGTACGGCCACGGTGCGCAAGCCGCTCGTGGCCAGATCGGGAACGTGCGCTTGTTTGGGCAAGACAAGTGTCAGTGGACCGGGCCAAAACGCCGCTAACAGCAATTGCACTTCGTGGCGCGCGGAAGCCTTCAATTGACCCACATCCACAAGGCCGCACTGTTCCAAGCGCGCCAGCCAATCCGGCTGGTCGGCGGGCGTCGAGATATGGCAAATCAACGGGTCGAACGTCGGACGTTCCTTGGTAGCAAAGATCTTGGCCAGTGCCGCTGGATCGAAAGCCAATCCTGCTAAGCCGTAGACCGTCTCCGTCGGTATCGCAACCAACTCGCCGCGCAAAAGTTCACGTGCGGCAAGTTCGATATTCGCAGCTGTGGGAGAGAGAATCTGTGCGCCCATTCGGCACAGTTTAGCAGCTAAGCCGGACTGAATTGAGGGCCCCGGGGGATCCGGATTGCCATCTGATAAGCATTTGATTCATCCGTATACTTCCCGAAACATAATGCTTAACCAGCTTTCGATGCTGCTAAGGCGAGAGGATACGCCGTTAAGGAAACGGGATGATTTGTACAACTCCCTTAACGGTTTGCGCCAACATCTAGTAACACGGCGCCAGGGCAGGGGGTACAAAAAAGCTGCTAGCAGCGTTAAGTTAAGGCCTTGTTGATGGTCTGGTGTTCCTCGCCCCGCACTCTCTATAGGAATCCACGGCACTCATGGATGTCTCGACTCCTTCGCCTTTGATCGAATTGAAAACCCGCCTGCGCGAAGAGGCCCACGCCCGCCGCAAGGACCAAAAAGAAAAGGACGCATTGAGCCGCCAAATCATGGCGAGTTTCTTCGCCTTGCCGGCTTACGAATCTGCGCGCACTGTGATGCTCTATATCGACGTTCGCGCCGAAGTCCGTACCCGACACGATCTGCCTGCGGCACTGGCCAGCGGCAAGAAGATTGTGGTGCCCTGGTGCAACTCCGATGGAATGTTGGAACTATTTCATTTGGAAGACATGTCGGAACTTTCCCTCGGCATGTACAAGATTTTGGAGCCGAAAGACGAACTCCGTTTGCTGCCTGGTAAGCGTGTCGATGTGCAAGAGCTCGATTTGGTGATGGTCCCCGGCGTGGCATTTGATCGGCGCGGAGCGCGCATGGGCCATGGCAAAGGGTATTACGATAAGCTGCTCGAACATGCCCGACGCGACACGCCCCTCGTGGCGCTGGCGTTTGAGTGCCAATTGTTCCCCGAGATTCCCGTGCAGTCGCACGACATCTTCATGGATCAAATTATTACCGAGGCAGCGGTTTATCCGGGGCGCGGTCGCTAGTTGCCTTGAATCGCGAGTGCCTATAGCTACAGGAAGTTGCTTGTGAACGATCTCCGCGCCTTGTTGGTCGAAGATACCTATGCCGAAGCGTTTCGTAGTCTGTATGCCGAGGTGCTTATCACGGCGCGAGATCGCAAGTGGCTCGATCACTGCCTTCACGCGGTGACAGGGCATGCTTCGAGCACAATCATGTGCGACTGCGAAGCGGGACTGGATCGCTATGTGGGTCCAGGAGGCGATACCTCGTACGCCACGCCTGATGGTCGCCCCGGCGCGATTGTGCAATTTCATGTGCCCCGATTTCGCAAAGATCGTGTCCCAGCGCTGGAACGCTCCTTGCTCGCCCGTTTGAGCCAAAACGTGCTCACGTGTCCCACGACCGCTTGCTTCAATTTGCTCGATACCGAACCCTATTACAAACTGGGGCGTAAAATCGCCTTTTTCGGCGATGGCCATCAGCAGCGTGTGACGCGCTTTGGTCGCAAGCTTTGGGCGATTCCGATCATGGGAGGGGAGTTCGTGCTCGATCGTCGGTTCGGCTTTACGGATGGGATCATGGGGGGCAACTTGTGGTTCATGGGACGCACGGAGGACGCCGCAATCACCGCTGCCGAAAGAGCCGCTGCTGCTGTTGAGGCTACGCCGGGTGCGGTTACCACGTTTCCTGGCGGTGTGGCGGCGAGCGCTTCCAAAGCCGGCAGTCGCTACAAATTTCTCATCGCTAGCACCTATGCCGAGTATTGCCCGACGCTCAAAGAAAAACTCGGATCGGCGTCGCTTGTGCCTGAAGGGGTCACTTCGATCATGGAAATCGTGATGAACGGGCGTGATTTGGCCACGCTCAGTCTCGCGACGCAGGCCGCGATCGATGCTTGCCTTGCTACACCGGATCTGGTGCGTATCACAGCGGGGAACTACGGCGGTCGGCTAGGAAAGAGCTTTATCCACCTTCATCCGCAAACTGCGGTCGAGACGCATGTGCATGGTCCCCAAACTGCCGTGAAGGGAATGCATACCGCCGTCGAGAGCCACGTGAAAGAGTAGAGCGACCCCTGAAGATTGATTCAAAGATAGGGTGTCGCCAAGCGCGCTACGCCGTCCCGCAAGCGAACCACTAACGATCTTGCGTCGATCTCTTCCGCCGTTAGTCGGCTTCCCGCTGCCATTTTTGCTTCGCCAATGCTGGTCAGTTTTAGTGCAAGTTCGCGGTCGAAGACTTCCACGTTGAACTCGAAGTTAAGTCGCAGGCTGCGTTGATCCCAATTGGCGGATCCAAGCAGTGACCACGCTCGATCAATGACGGCGAGTTTCGTGTGATCAAAAGGTGGCACCGAACGCCACACTCGCACGCCGGAATCGAGTAACTGCCGCACGACTGGTATCACTGCCCATTGCACGAGGCGGAGGTTGTTCTTTTCGGGAATGACCACATCGACCTGCACGCCTCGCAGCGCGGCCACATTCAAACTCGTCAGAATTGCATCATCGGGGATGAAATAGGGGGTGACGATCAAGATCGAACGTTGCGCGCACGCCAAGGCGCCCAGCAGCGTTAATCGCAGTTTCTCGAAATCCTCATCGGGACCGACGGGGATACCGCGCGCGAGCATCGCACCCGCTGGTTCCAATTTGGGAAACCAGATGTCGCCGCTAAGGACTTCGCCGCTACAGAAACCCCAGTCGAGCGCGAACGTCTCTTGCATGTGCGCGACAACGGGACCAGTCACTTGGAAATGTAGATCTTGAATCGGTCGACGGGCTTTCGTTTCCAGCGTGTTACCATGGCGAATGTTCATGCCGCCTGTGAAACCGAACTTGCCGTCAATCACCATGATCTTGCGATGATTGCGGAGATTAGCGTAGCGAAAGTGCCAGGGTACTAGCGTCGGTAGAAACTGCACGACTTTCGCGCCGGCACGCGTAAGTACCGGCACGATTGAATTCCACGAGTAGCGCCTGCCTACGTCATCCACAATCACACGGACCTCCACGCCACGCTTTACGGCGCGCGTGAGCGCCGCCGTGAAGAGTTGACCTGAAATATCGTTATCGAAGATATAGGTCGTGAGCGTGATCGAATGCTCCGCGCCATCGATAGCCGATAGCATGGCGGGATAGGCCGCGGTGCCATTCACGAGCGGTGTAACTTGATTCCAAGCGAGTAAGGGCAAATCGGTGACTTCATCGACTAATCTGGCGAGCGCATGCAAATAATCGCGTTCGGTACCGATGCAGGCGCGCAGCATCTCCGGCGTGCTGTAGGAAGCATCGCGAGAGGTCGGCACGATGGGGCGTCGCGCCAACAGGCGTTGTGCTCGGCGTGCAATGCGGTTAACGCCAAACAAGACATAGAGAATCGTTCCCAGTACGGGGGCTAGCCAGATAACGCCAGCCCAGCCGATCGCCGCACGCACGTCCCGTTTGTGCAACACCGCATGCGCCGATGCGACGCTGCTGATCGTGACATCGAACGCGAAGACGAGGTAGGGCCACCAATTATCCAGGAATTCGAACATAGTCACGATGGTGAGGATGCCGCGCGATCTTCCGCTTCGATCACCGCGCAAGCCGCCAGGACGTGTTCCACAATGCTATTCATCCGCGTTTCATCGACAAAGGGTGAAAGTACATACGATTTAAGTGCCACAATCGGCTCGCCAGCGTCGCTGGTGGCGCACTTGTCAGTAAAGCCGATTGCCACACCGCGCCCCGCCAATGCATCGCTATGTACACGGTGATAGACACGTCGATTGAAATCATTATACATCTTCAGCTGTTCGCGAAAGCTGGCGTCGTGCCATTCGCGCTCCTTGACGCGAAACGTATCGACGCCGCGAGGATAGGCTCGAAACAATGTCACGGGACCGCAATTCAGGTGATTCACCGTCGTTAGTTCCGGTTGAGCGCCGATCAACTCGCGCAATAGTTCCGCCATCTCCACGGCATGTCCCAGCAACGTTTGAAAGCCTTGCTTGCCCAAAAGCAACAAGCTTCCCAGTGCGGCCATGACGCCGCTGGCACCGCGCGACGTTTCCAGGCTGAACATGCCAGGATGATATTGGCCGGAATGAAACAGGTATGGCATTGCTTCGCGCTCGCGCGCCAGGTACTGAAAATCTTGCCGACTTCGCAGGAGGAACAGCGACGAGATATAGGGTGCGAAGCCTGTCTTGTGGAAGTCAACGCCGAGCGAATCGGCCAGATTCAAATGTTGCAAGCGGTTTTTTGCCGCGGCCAAAGAACGAACGGTGCGCGCGCGAAATCCCAGTTCATTCGCGTGAAAGTCGTAGTCGCGGAACACCGACCAGGCCCAACCAATCACAGCATCGGCATGCAGGTGGGGGCGATAGGGGAGTTGATAGTCGGCGATTAGGCGTTCACGCAGTTCATAAATCGCCGCGAGATCATCGATGCCAAATGCGTCGGTAGTTCCCATCGTGGCGATGATAGCGACCAGTTTGCGACCTTGATCGAGTGCTTCGCGTGCGAGGCGTTCAAGATCGCCCAAGTCAACAGCGTTGTCATCCTTCACCTTGGCCAGCAGCACATTGCGTTGTCCGATTCCTAGCCAACCAGCGACATTCAAGTTTGCGTAATGGCTACGTTCGGAGGCGATGATCGCAACGTCTGCGCCTTGCAGGCCATTTTCCCGCGCGCCGGGAATCGCCTTTTCGATCCCTATTTTGATGCCATACAGTAATGTCCCGGTGCCACCAAAGGTGAACAACCCGCCTGCCTGCAGCGGATCGTAGCCAACCAACTCGGAGATCATGGCGGCCACGCGGACTTCCGCCTCGCTAAAGGCAAAGCCACTTTCGTCGCTGCACAAATTTGGGTTGTACATCGAGGGTAGCACGACACCGATGATGCTCGCGATCGAGGGATGCGCGATCACATTCACCTGACTGCGCGGATGCCCCCAAATGATCATCCCTTGCAGCGAGCGCACCAATTCTGGCAGTACTTCTTCGACCGTTCGGCCGGTGACTGCGAGTTGGGCATTCATTGCCGCCGAATAGTTCGGCTCCGTTGGCTGCCCCAAGATCGGAGCCTGCGTCTTTAACGCGTCAACCTGGTCGAGCGCTCGCAGGATCGAGAACACGACATAACCGTCGTGGACCGGATCGCTGACGGGCGACGGAAAGGCCTGCCGTAGGCTCACTAACAGATCGTGATAACGTGACATTTCCGTCCGCCTTGGACTGGGGAAGATTCGCCATGACTTCCGCAAACCAAGAATTCTACCGTGAAGCGGGCGCGCACGTAGCCCCAATAGGTAGAGAGTGCGCTGAAGGACGGATCGGCAGGCAGGCAACCCGATTTACTTCTTGGCGAGCTTGTTCTTTTCGCCGAGAAGGCATTCCTCAGGTGTGATAACACCGTCACCGTTGAGGTCGTAGCGAGCGAATTCCGCGACGGTGGTGTCGTTCCAACTGGTCGAATACTCGGCCATCTTCACCTGGCCATCTCCATCGGCATCGTTGCGAGCAAACCAGGTTGGCAGGCCTTTGGGGAGACGTTCTGTGGGTGTAAGGAAACGCCCACCTTTGGTATCGGCCGAGTCACGGCTGCTGGTTTCACCTCGAGAACGAGATCCCCAAGGCGATCGGCTTCGCGATGAATCCGAGGATGTCGTGGACGAATTATTGGATGAACTGGATGAACTATCGCTCGCGTAATTTCCAACACGATCGGTTAGTTCATCGAGGGTGATGGTGCCGTCACGATCAAGGTCCGCCTTCCCAGGCTCGCCGCGCATCTTGCTCCATTCATCCTTTTCCAGCACGCCATTCTTGTTCTCATCGTACTGACGCAACATCCCTTCGGCGTAGCGACGGACCTTGGCGCGGGCTTCGCTGCTATCATCTTTGCCGCGACTGCTACTTCCCCGATCGTCTTCCGTGCGTTCGCGACTCCCCATGATCTTGGCAATGCGATAGCAAAGCTCTTCACGGTCGAGCTTGCCGTCGCTGTTCAGGTCGGAAGCCTTGGGATCGTTCTGCCAGCGGGCGCGTTTGCCTTCCTCGCCGAGCAAGTCGATTTTCCCGTCCTTGTTCTCGTCGTACTGGCGCAACATGTCATCGACGCGATCAAGCACTGCTTTCTCAAAACGCTCTTCCAAAGGGCGCTTGAAGCGTCCCGCTTTGTCCAGCGGTACATCAAATCCAGGCGGAATCTGTCCCGTTGTGGCCACCCCAAACCCAGGAACTAGCGGTGGCGACTCGGCTTTCGTTTTGCTACTGCTCGATGAGTTATCGGACGGGGGTTTGGCGGAATCCTCATTGGATTCTCCCGTCGCGGCGGCCACGAGTTTATCAATTGGGAGTGGCTGATTGGCATCTAATCCGGCGCGACTCGCCATTTCGCCGATGAAGCGACGCCCACGATCGGAGACCTCCTCAGGCTCAAGTTGTCCGTTGCCGTTTTGATCCATTCGCTTGAGGATTTCGGTGGGATCGAATCGTCGAGAATCTCCGCCCCCACGATCTTCCGAACGGCCGCGGTCTTCACGGCTACCACGCTCTTCTCTGCCACCACGGTCTTCCCTGCTACCACGGTCGTCACGACCACCCCGATCTTGGCCCATCGAAGTTTGTCCGGCGAACAGGCAGTATCCACCCACCACAAGCATGCACCAGAATGTTCGTTTCATGTTTCACCTAATCCGAAAGCGCTCGAGGTGTAAGATGCCGTGCAGCGGGCCACAGGAGGAGGTATCGACCAACGTGGGGAACGACCCGTAGGAATGAAACCCCGTACGGTTTCAATCGATTCGGCTGGGGATCAATAAAATCGCGCTATTGATACAGTCTACACAGTTTACGAGAACTACCGGCCAGATTCCAGCGCATTCAACAGATTGACCGCTCGTGAGGATATAAACATAATTTCACATTAGGAAAGCTTCCTTTTCGGAATGACAACGGCAATTCGCCCCTATTCAGGATTCCATGTTCCACACCTGCCGCGCTTGCGCCGGTCCAGTTCGCCCCGATGCGGACACTTGCCCCCATTGTGGAGCCGTGCGTCCGATTTCCGGGGATGCAACGCGCGCTACGCCTGCTGAATCAGGCGAGTTCTCCTTGGGACGCAAGCGAAGGCGGGAATCGGCTCCCCAAATTGAGCCGTGGCAAGCGCACTTTCAACGTGGGTTGGAACTCATTGGCGAACAGCAATTTGGCCCGGCGCTGGCCGAACTGAGTCAAGCGATCGTTGACGCACCCGACCATGAAATTGCCAAATGCTATGCCACACGTGGCTACGCACAGCTCTGCGTGGGGCAAAATGAATTGGCTGTCGACGATTGCACGTTAGCGATCAGTCACGACGCGACGGATGCCGAAGCCTTCGCTTGGCGTGGTTCGGCCTACGCGGCATTGCATCAATGGCGGGGAGCGATCGACGACTACACCACGGCCATCGCGCTGGCACCCGACTCGGCCGAGGAATACCACCCCATCGCTTTCGCTCACGCCGGCCGAGCGATTGCGGAGCTCAGCGAACTTGAGCGTCAGCGCCGCGTCAGTCCGCAAATGTATCAAGACCGGGCCGTCGCTCACGCTTTTCGTGGTGAGCACGAACAGGCGGTGCGCGATTTCACCTCCGCGTTGCGATTCGATCAGCGCGACGCTATTTCGTATCACAAGCGGGCCGATTGCCAAGCCGCGCTTGGCCACTTCGATCGGGCGCTCGCGGATTGCAAATCGGCAATTACTTTAGGCGATCGCACGGCGGAGATCTATTATCTGCGTGGTATTGCCCAAGCACGCTTGGGACAACGCGAAGGGGCAATCACCGATCTCAATCGTTCCTTAGATCTCGCGCCGGGGCAAGTTTCGGCGGTATTTGAGCGAGGGCAATTGCATGCATCGCTCGGGGATCATGTCTCGGCCTTGAAGGACTATTCCTTGGCGATCGGGTTGGCCCCGAACGTGCCCAAGCATCATTTGGTCCGCGCGCGCCTGCAT
>JBGSHH010000512.1:0-2474 GCA_041752355.1 Pirellulaceae bacterium
GGTACTTTTCGGACGTTTCGTTCGCGGAGCGAACAACGACCATGCGGAACGACTATACTATTCCCTATGCTATTGGGAATCTTCGCGGACTCGCACGACCATCTCGATAACCTCCGCCGCGCGGTGGAGGTGTTTAATCGCGCTGGCTGCCAGCAGGTGCTGTTCGCAGGCGATTTGGTTTCCACCTTCTGCACGCCGCCGCTGCGCAAACTGCAGTGCAAAATCGTCGGCTGTTACGGCGACAACGAAGGGAACAAACCAGGCCTGCAAGCCGGCTTTAGTATTCTCGGCACGCTCGCCGAACCGCCTGTGTTCTGGACTGCCGAGGATGGCACGCGGTTTGTCATCGTGCACATGGAGCGGCAACTGCGCGGTGTCGAAGAGCCCTTTGATGTCTGCATTTATGCACACACGCACAAGCCGCGCACCGGACGCTACGACCAAGGACGCTTGTTCCTCAACCCCGGCGAAGTGAGCGGTTGGACGTTCGGCGAGCCAACCGTGATGCTGTTTGAGACGACGACGAAAGAAGTGCAAGTGGTCAGCCTGCTGAACTCGCAAGTTGTTACCGCGAAATGAGGAAACCGTCATGCGACGCGTCCGACTGACTTCCTGTTGTGTCGTCCTCTGCTTCGCGTTCAACACCCCGACGAGCGCCGCAGATTTCCCCTACTGGCGCGGGCCGGCGCGTAACGATCTTGTCGCCGAGGACTCCGGCTATGAGGCGAAAGCGTGGCCATTGAAAGCGCCACTCTGGCAAACAAGTGTCGGCGAAGGTTCGACATCGCCAGTGGTGATCGCTGGCAAACTCTATGTGCTCGGCTGGGGACAAGACAAAGACTGGTTGCACGCGCTTGATGCCGCCACAGGCAAGCCGATCTGGAAACAAAGCTATCCCGCTCCGCGTTACGCGAGACATGCCGCTGGCGACGAAGGGCTGTACTCCGGCCACACCGCGACGCCGGAATACGATGCCGCGACGAAGTTTCTCTACACGCTCGGCAGCGATGGTGAACTTCGTTGTTGGAATATCGCTAAAGAAGGCGAGCTCGTGTGGCGGAAGAATCTCTACGACGACTATAAGATGCCGCAGCGTCCTAAGATCAAACGCTCTGGTCTACGCGACTACGGTTACACCACTTCGCCGCTGGTGGTGGGCGAGTGGTTAGTGGTGGAAGTCGGCGGTGATAAAGGGACGGTGATGGCGTTTGATAAACGCACCGGTAAAGAACTTTGGGACAGCGAACACAAGGGACTGGCGGGACATACCGGTAGTGTCGTGCCGATCACCATCGATAGCACCCCTTGCTTGGCGGTGCTGACGTTGCGCGAGCTGTTGGTGCTGCGCATCGACAAAGCCCAGTTGGGCAAGACCGTCGCGACCTTCCCGTGGGAAACCGACTGGGCCAATAACATTCAAACGCCGACCGTCTACGGCGACAGTTTGCTCTTCGGTTCGTATCACACGTTTCATGCTCTCGCGCGCGTCCAAATCTCGCTTAAAGATGGTGCGAAGAAGCTTTGGCAAGCGGACGTCGCTTCGTACATCGGCAGTCCGATCGTTCGCAAAGATCGCGTCTATCTCGGCGGCCCCGCGTTGCATTGCCTCAATGGCCAAACCGGCAAATTGCTGTGGGAAGGCGGCGCATACGACAATGGTGCTTCGCTGCTGCTGACTAAAGACGAGCGTCTCATCGCGCTAGGCAGCAACGGCACACTTGCCTTGATCGAATCGTGCCAACGCTCGCCTGATAAGTACACGGAGCTTGCCAGTAGCCCCAAGCAATTCCCCACCGACGCCTGGTGCCATGTGGTGCTGGCCAATGGCCAGTTGTATGGCAAGGATCGCAATGGGTTGTTGAAGTGCTATAGACTGGCTAATTAGAGAGTGGGCTATTTTGAGCGATGCGTTGGTCTACACGGTGCGCCGCACGAATGATGCAAGTTTAAGAAACAGCCACGTCAAGCTAGCTCCAATCGCGAAACCTCCCACGAATACAATGAGCAGGACTTTGATAGCAACTTCCGGAGGCGGTGGACTACGACCCCAAGAGATCGCTGGGAGCGCCATTGCGACACCGAGTATTCCACCTGCTGTTATGGCGGCCACCTTCCAAAAGTTGAGGGATCGTCGTTGGCGAGGGTGCTCTGTTGGAATCATCGTCGATTTGTACGGATTCTTTTCCATCTCCCAATTCTAACCACGAGCATGAGTCGCAAGGCAAGCAGATTGGCTGCGTTTGACTCCCTTCCTCGCTTTCCGGTACAATTCATATCAAGTGATGTCGATGTATGCATAGGCAAGTGCCCAAGCACATCACTCCCGCCTGAACGACAGTAGCGGGCAAGACGCCTGCGCTCATGATGCTTCCGAGGAGACCCCGCAATGCTCCGTATCGATGCTGGTGGCCACAGTAAGAAATACTGCGATGGATTGTCGCGCCGCAGCTTCCTGCAAGTCGGCGTCGCCGGCA
>JBGSHH010000513.1:0-8183 GCA_041752355.1 Pirellulaceae bacterium
AGAGTGAGCGCGTAATCGCGGACTACATCGATATGTACGACCACCTGGGCCGGAATCTTAAAGAAGAAACGAACTGATATCATGAAACCTACAGAACGACTGCACGAACTTGGCCAGAGCCTCTGGCTCGACAACATCACGCGTGAACTGCTCAATAGCGGGACGCTCGAGCGCTATATCGCCGAGTTGTCGGTGACCGGACTGACCTCGAACCCGACGATCTTCCATCGCGCCATCCAGAGTAGTGCGGCCTACGACGACGCCATCAGCGACAAGCTCGGTCAGGGCAAATCAGGCGAGGAGCTGTTTTTCGAACTGGCGATCGAGGATCTCACCCGGGCAGCCGACCTCTTCCGGCCAATCCACGACTCTACCAACGGCGTAGACGGCGGGGTGTCACTAGAAGTGTCGCCACTGCTCGCGCACGACACAGAGAGCACTTTGGCGGCGGCCAAAGATCTGCACTCGCGAGCGGGACGCCCCAATCTGTTTATCAAGATTCCCGGCACGCAAGAAGGTCTGCCCGCCATCGAGGAGGCGATCTTTGCCAGCGTCCCAGTCAACGTGACCCTGCTGTTCTCGTGCGAGCAATACCTCGCTGCCGCCGACGCTTTCATGCGCGGCGTCGAACGGCGCATTGCTGCGGGGCTGAATCCAGACGTCAGTTCCGTCGCTTCCATCTTCATCAGCCGTTGGGACTCCGCCATCGTGGGAAAAGTTCCGGAGACGCTGAACAATCGGCTCGGCATCGCGATCGGCAACCGCACCTACAAGGCATACCAGGAAGTGATGGCATCGCCCCGCTGGCAGCGTGCTTACAACGCCGGCGCCCGGCCGCAACGCCTGCTCTGGGCCAGCACCGGCACCAAGGATCCCGAGGAGTCAGACACTCTCTATGTTGAAGCCCTCGCTGCGCCGCTCACCGTGAATACCATTCCCGAGGCGACGCTGAATGCCTTCGCCGACCGCGGCAAGCCCGGCCAAACTATGGCCACCGATGGTGGCGACTGCGAGGCAGTGCTGACCCGGTTCGCGGACGCAGGCGTTGATATTGACGCCCTGGCTTCTCAACTACAGGACGAGGGGGCGAAGTCCTTCGTAAAATCGTGGAACGAACTCATGGAGGTGATCGCCTCCAAGAGCGCGTCCATCAACCAACTCGATTAAACATCCGGAGAATCAAATTATGAATGTGCTAACGATCGATATCGGTGGGAATAACGTCAAAATCCTTGTGACCGGGGAGAAGACTCCTCGCAAATTTTCCTCCGGACCGAAGCTCACGCCCGGGCGCATGGTTTCTGCCGTCAAGAAACTCGCCGGGGATTGGAAGTATGACAAGATTTCGATCGGCTATCCGGGACTCGTGGTTCACGGGCGACCGGTTCTGGAGCCGCACAACCTCGGGCTGGGCTGGGTCGGGTTCGATTTTTCTGCCGCATTCAAGTGTCCGGTCAGGGTCATCAATGATGCGGCGCTACAAGCTTTGGGCAGCTACAAGGGGGGCAAAATGCTCTTCCTGGGACTCGGCACCGGCCTCGGCTCCGCCACGATTGTGGATGGAATCGTGGTGCCAATGGAACTGGCCCACCTGCCCTACAAGAAGGCGACATACGAAGACTATGTGGGGATTGGCGGAAAGAAAAAACACGGCAAGAAGAAGTGGCGGAAGAATGTCGCAGACGTCGTGAAGTGCTTGAGCACCGCGCTCGGACCGGACGACGTCGTACTGGGCGGAGGCAACGTCAAGAAGCTGAAGAAGCTGCCCAAAGGTTGCCGCGCCGGAGACAACGCGAACGCATTTATCGGCGGGTTTCGGCTGTGGGAAAACGGTCAGAGCAAGGACGAAGAAGCCAAAAGATCCACCCGCGCGAATTAAGAAACCATGGCGTATCAACCCATCGATAACTACGGAATCATCGGCAACATGCGCACGGCGGCGCTGATCGGCATGGATGGTTCGATTGACTGGTTCTGCTTCCCACATTTCGATTCGCCGAGCGTCTTCGCCGCGATTCTTGATGACAAAATAGGCGGACGATTCCAGGTCACGACCACTCATGAAGGCGTCCGCTACAAGCAATTGTACTGGCCGGATACGAATGTCCTGGTCACCCGCTTCCTTAGTCCGGACGGCGTGGGAGAAGTTCAGGACTTCATGCCTGTGGGTGCTGCCGCGAAGCGAGACGGTTCCAATCAGTTGATCCGTCGCGTGAGCGTGTCTCGCGGGAAAATGCAATTTCGCATCGTCTGTCAACCAGCTTTCGATTACGCCCGCGGCAGTCACGACGTGGAACTGACTGAATGCGGGGCGGCTTTCCGGACCGAAAATCTCAGCCTGGGACTGGCAAGTCCGATCCCGCTAGAACGCAATGACAGCGCGGTACATACGACATTTGAGTTGGAGGAAGGGGAAACGGCCGTCTTCGTCCTACGGGAGTTGGACGGTCGCGAAGATTGCGGCTGCGCCCCCACAACGGAAGAGAGCCAAGAGCTTTTCGAGCAGACGGTCGAATTCTGGCGAAACTGGCTTTCGCAGTGCACCTACTCTGGTCGTTGGCGCGAAACGGTTCACCGGTCGGCACTGGCCTTGAAGCTGCTCACGTTCGAGCCTACCGGGGCGATCATCGCTGCACCGACGTGCAGTCTGCCGGAGTCGATCGGCGGCGGTCGAAACTGGGATTATCGCTATACCTGGATTCGTGACGCAGCATTCAGTCTGTACGGCTTGATGCGCTTGGGTTTCACCTCAGAAGCGGCGGCGTTTGTCGGCTGGTTGGACGCTCGGTATCGCGAGGCAGGGACAGATGGGCCACTGCAGATAATGTATGGCATCGACGGGCGACACGAACTCCCCGAGTCCACGCTCGATCATCTGGAAGGTTACCGCGGCTCAGGGCCCGTGCGGATCGGCAACGGCGCTTACAAGCAACTACAACTGGACATCTACGGTGAGTTGCTTGATTCGATCTACCTGTACAACAAGCACGGATCACCGATCTCGCACGATTCGTGGACCCATTTGCGCGGCCTGCTCGATTGGCTCTGCGACAACTGGCACCGCGAAGATGAAGGCATCTGGGAAACGCGCGGCGGCCGCCGACACTTCGTCCATTCAAAGTTGATGTCGTGGGTCGCGATGGACCGCGGCCTGCGTCTGGCCGCCAAACGGTCGTTTCCTGCCGACGAGGCGCGGTGGCGCGGCGTGCGAAACGAAATTTACGAAGAGATTATTGCGCGCGGCTGGTGCAAGGAGCGCGAGGCATTTGTCCAATCGTACGGCAGCGAGTCGTTGGATGCCTCAGTGTTGATCATGCCTCTGGTGTTTTTTCTTGCGCCCGACGATCCGAAGATGCTCAAGACGATCGAAGCCATCAATCGAAGTCCGGCGGATGGCGGGCTGGTGTCCGATGGGATGGTCTTTCGCTACAACGCCGATCACTCGAGCGACGGCGTAGGCGGCGAGGAAGGCTCTTTCAACATGTGCAGCTTCTGGCTCGTGGAAGCACTGACGCGCGCCGGCCGCCTTGATCCGGAGAAGCTGACGGAGGCACGCTTGCTGTTCGAACGTATGCTTGGACATTCCAATCATCTGGGGCTGTACGCGGAAGAAACCGGTCCGAGCGGCCAATCGCTGGGCAATTTCCCTCAAGCTTTTACGCACTTGGCGCTAATCAGCGCCGCATTCAATCTGGATCGGACTCTAGGTGGCGAGTCAGCTTGCAAACACACAGCGAAGGGGCGGCCGTAGTCATGAAACGGTTGCGAGCTGCCATCACCAGGTCGTGAACCACCCTCAACAAATCTAATCAAACAACCATTATGAAAAAGAAGACAACAACTAATATCGGGATGGTCGGGCTGGGCCGGATGGGCTCCAACATGGCGCGCCGGCTGATCAAGGGCGGCGTCCAATGCGTGGTCTTCAATCGGTCGCCGGACAAGGTGAAAACCTTGGTCAAGGAGAATGCCATCGGTGCCGCCTCGCTCGCCGACCTCGTGAACAAACTCCAGAAGCCGCGCGCCGTCTGGTTGATGGTGCCGGCCGCTGTCGTGGACGAGATGATCGCCGAACTGCTACCGCTGCTGGAGCCGGGCGACATCCTGATTGACGGCGGCAATTCCTGCTACGTCGACGACATCCGGCGCGCGAAAGATCTCGCCGACGAGAAGATTCACTATGTGGACGTGGGCACCAGCGGCGGTGTGTGGGGCTTGGATCGCGGCTACTGCATGATGATCGGCGGCGAGAAAGAGGTGGTGCAGCATCTTGATCCCATCTTCGCGACTCTGGCACCGGGCGGCGGCGATATTCCACGCACGCCCGGACGCGCGAAGGATAGCGGCACATCGGATCAGGGATATTTACATTGTGGAGCAAACGGTGCGGGTCACTTCGTCAAGATGGTCCACAATGGTATCGAGTATGGCCTCATGGCCGCCTATGCTGAAGGGCTAAGCATCTTGCGCGCCGCCAATATCGGCAAGCAAGAGCATGATCACGACGCCGAGACGACGCCCCTGCGCGATCCCGAGCACTATCAATATGACCTCAACCTTGCCGATATCGCCGAAGTGTGGCGGCGTGGCAGCGTGATATCATCATGGCTCCTCGACCTAACGGCGGATGCGCTGGCCAAGGACGACAAGCTCTCCGATTTCGAGGGCCGGGTGTCAGACTCCGGCGAAGGCCGATGGACGATCAAAGCAGCCATTGATGAAGGTGTGCCCGTGCCGGTGCTGACCACGGCACTCTACGCACGCTTTGCTTCCCGTGGCGAGGCCGATTTCCAAGGCAAACTGCTCTCGGCCATGCGATTCGGGTTCGGCGGACACCACGAAAAACCGTCCAAGTAATCATCTACGAACGCTCCTCCGTCTGATGCCCTGGTCTTTTACGGGGCCACCGGCGACCCCGTTGCACTATCTCGCCATCCCCCCGGGTGTGTTCCCGAAGGTGTGATCGAGGCGCTCGGCCAGTCGGGCTGCGCCGACGGCGCGCGTTAATTCTAGAGAAAGCCGCTCGGTCGCGACGACGGCGCACCGCCCTCCAATAAACGGGGCACCGCCGACTAAACTAAACATGACCACCTGCAAAGCAGGTGGTTTCTTGGCTCCCAATCAATTCAAGGCGCCGGTGCAGCTGCTACCCGATCCGGCGGTGCAACCGAGACAATGGTTGGCGGTGAGGATGGGGAAGTCCCCCATGGAGTCGGGCGTCACGTCCCAGAGGAACAGATCCTTGCCGTTGCGGAGCTGCATCTTTAGCATCTGGTTAAAGTCGCAATCGTACACCTCGCCCTTCCAGCCGATGTTGATCGTGCTACGGCACATCAGTCCTTCGACGGTTGATGGATTGAAGCAGTTGGCGAGCAGCTCCATGTAAGAGTCCCACTTGCCGTGTTCGCGCAGTTCTGTTGCGAAACGCGCAATGGGTAGGTTTGTGATCGTGTATAGATTGGTGAAAACGATGCCGTAGCGAGCTTCCAGTTCGCGTTTGTAGTCGGCCTCGAGTTCAGACTGTTCCGGTGGGAGATTCGCCCCGATCGGATTGTAGACGAGTGTAAGCGGGAGCTGTGCGCCGTAGCCGACTGCGTTGAGTTTCCGGAGGGCGCTGATGCTTTTCGAGAATACGCCATCGCCGCGCTGCTCGTCGACGTTTTCCTCCAGGTAGCAGGGCAGCGAGGCGACGACCTCCACCTCATGCTTCGCCAGATATTCGGGAAGATAGGCATAGGATTTCGTTTCAATAATGGTGAGATTGTTGCGGTCGATCACATGCGACCCCACGGAACGCGCGGTCTCGACGAAGTAGTTGAAAAACTCACTGATCTCCGGCGCGCCGCCAGTGATGTCCACGGTTTTCGGACGGTGTTCCAAAATCCACGCGCCGACCTTGTGTGCGACTTCCTCGGTCATCATTTCGGTGCGATGCGGGCCTGCATCCACATGGCAGTGGGTGCAGGTCTGGTTGCACTTGCGGCCGACATTGATTTGCAATGTTTCGAAGCGACCCCGCGTGAGCGGAACGCGGTGGGCGAGGAGTTTTTCTTGGAATGGATTCATGGAGAGTGATGAGGGTTGTGGCTTGTTGATGGGTGAGTCGCTGAAATGGCAGGCATCTTAACAGGAAATGACTCAGCGAAAGTCAGATCCTTTTCCTGCCCATCCGCGAAGTAAGTCAAAGCCCGGACAGCAATCTTCAGCCACATTTTCCCGACACGCTTGATCGAGTTTCGATAAAGTGCGCTGGAAGGCTCGCAATGTTCTTAATTTCTCCGCTACCTCGGCCTGCCGCTCGTGAATCAATTCGAGCATCTTGCCGCAGTCCGGGCGACGGCTCGCGATGGCCACCAGAATTTCCTGGATTTGTGAGAGTTTGAATCCAGCTGCCTGTGCGCTCTTGATGAAAACCAAGGATTCCAGCGTCGCTTCGGAATACTCGCGGTAGTCCGATCCCACCCGGCGCGCCGGTTCCGGCAAGATGCCTTCGCGTTCGTAGTAGCGGATGGTCTGCGGATTCACGTCCGCTCGTTTGGCAAGTTGTCCGATGGTCATCTGAAAGTTTCCTTTGACCTTATACCATGGTGCAAGGTGTAGGGTGTGGCAAATGAAAGAAAAACAACACAACGAACCTGCAACGGGTGGGGAGATCAAAGTGGCAAAATTCGGCATCCTCGGAGCACTTGCGGCGATGGTTTGCTGCATCGGTCCCCTGATCCCGCTTCTGTTGGGAGTGGGTGGTGCGACGGCGCTCTTTGGGTTGGATCGCTACAAGCCGTGGTTCATCGGACTTGGTCTCCTGATCCTCGCTCTCACCTCGTGGTATGCGGTGCGAAAGCAGAACCGCTGCTGCGCGGTGAAAAGCACAGCCCGCAACGTGAAGACCGTGGCCAGCATCTTTGGCATAGGGATAGGCGCGTATCTGCTGTTGCAATTCGCCATTGTCCCGGCGCTTTCAACCGTAGCCTCATCGAAAGTGGCCGCCTCTCATGAGTCCTTCAACGCCGTCGGCGAAGAGGTGAAGCTCCACATCGACGGCATGGACTGCGCCGCCTGCGCGATTGGTATCGAAACCGCATTTCTTCAATTGCCTGGCGTGTTCGCAGCAAAAGTGGATTGGAGAACCGGAGCCGCGACCGTGCGCATCGATCCGGAAAAGACCGATGCCAACGCGCTCCTCAAAGCGAAGGTGGAACCTCAATACATCGTGAAACTCTCCGAACAATAACACCAAATATCATGAACGATTGCTGCAAAACCAACACCCCATGCCCGGGCGAATTACCGCCTGCGGAAGCTGCACCTCAGCCCGGCCACTTCGTCATTGTCGGCGGCGGCTCCGCTGCCTTCGCCGCCACCACCCGAGCCGCAGAGCGCGGGTGGCGCGTCACGATCATCAACGACGGCCTACCTATCGGTGGCACCTGCGTGAACGTCGGCTGCGTCCCGTCCAAAGCGCTCATTCGCGCTGCGGAGGCGCATTATCGAGCCGCTCATCATCCCTTTGCCGGCATCGAATCTCAAAGCCGCGTTTCGGACTTCGGTTCCCTGACCCGCCAGACCCACGTGCTCGTCGAGACCCTGCGGCAGGAAAAATACCTCGATGTGGTCAAAGACCTGCCCGGCGTCGAAATCATCACCGGTCGCGCCCGTTTCATCTCCGCCACCGAAATCCAGGTCGCAGATCGCACGCTCAACGCCGACCGCGTGCTCATCGCCACCGGAGCTCGCACCCACGTGCCAAACATTCCCGGCCTTGCCGAAACCGATTATCTCATCACCGATACCGCCTTCGAACTCACCACCGCGCCGAAATCCCTACTCGTGCTCGGCGGCCGCTACATCGCGCTCGAGTGCGCCCAGATGTTCGCCCGTCTCGATGTGCCGACCACCGTCCTGCAACGCTCGGAACGCATCCTGCCCACCGAAAGCCCCGAACTCACCGACGCTCTCATTGGCTATTTGCGCGACGAAGACCTAGCGATTCACACCGGTGTAAAAATCCTCTCCGTCCGCCCTGGCGGCGATGGCGTCCAAGTCGATGCGGAAGTCGCGGGCGCACGCAGAACTTTCACCGCGGAGCGAATCCTATTAGCCACCGGTCGCACTCCCAACACCTCCGATCTTAATCTTGAAGCCGCCGGCGTCGCTCTCGATCCGCAGGGCTTCATCCAAGTGGA
>JBGSHH010000514.1:0-4128 GCA_041752355.1 Pirellulaceae bacterium
CCCGGTCGCTTTGCCGAGAATATCCCAGCACGCCATGTCGATGGCCGACTTCACGTAGGGATGGCCTTGCAGCGCGGCATCCATACGCCGATTGAGTTTGGTGAGTTGCGTGGGGTCTTCGCCGAGCAGATGCGGGCCGAGTTCCGCGATGCCTGCTCGCGCGCCGGCAGCGTAGGCTGGCAGATAGAACGGACCGAGGGGGCAGACTTCGCCATAGCCTGTGATGCCGGCGTCGGTGTCGATGGCGACCATGGTTCTATCAAAGACGTTGATCGATTTGCCGCCTGACCATTTATAGCTGCCTTCGCCTAAGGGGAGATCGACGCGATAGGCGCGAATGCGAGTGATTCTCATAAGTGAATTAGAGTGCAGGTGTGAGTTTGAGGAACGCGATGCCGGGGGCGGGAATTTTGAGTTTTAGTTGATGATCGTCATTCATCATAGGCGGTTCGGTCGAATCCAGATCGTGCTGGGTGTCGAGTAGAAACAGCTGAACGCTTGTCTTTCCTGGCCAAGGGCGATTCTTGAGCGACACCGTGAACGTTGTGCTGGACGAGCGATAGTTGCTGATCATCAGCGCGACTTCGGTCTTATGTTGCGTCATCCCAGCCACCACATTTATCTCGCCTGCAACGCTGCCGGTGGCCGAAACGCGTTGAGGCGTATCGAGCAATTGCCGAAACGCCCGCACGGCATGATAAGTCTTTTTGGGTTCGCCGTGTTGCGTGAACAAGCCGAAAGGACCAGAGTCGCCGCTGAACATGTTGGCATGCGTCACCGGACTATCTTGGAGATCGAGTAAGACGCAAGCAATGAACGCCGCACCCTGCGGACCACCCATCTTGTCGTACCATTGTTGCCGCGACTTCCCCTGCCCCGCTGACAAGAGTGGCGACCAATCGTCGTTAGGGAGGAAGTTCCATTCGTTCAGATGGATCTCTGCTTGCTTCTGCTCGTTGGCATCGAGCCACTTGCGAATCGCCTTCGCCTTCTGAGCATACAAACCAGGATCGTTGGTATACGTATGCCAGGAGAAGAAATCCAATGGCAACTTATCCTGGCGCACGCGGCGCATGAAGCCTTGCAAAAACTCTGTCGGTTGAAACTTACCATCGACGACATCGCCGGTCGCTCCGATGGCTGGCCCGCCGACTTTAAGTTTTGGAAATTCGCGTTTGATCGCTGTCGCCGTCGTGGCGTACAAACGAAAGTAATCGTCATCGCTGCCAGTCCACATCGCCGGGCGATTTTCCGGTTCGTTCCAAATCTCCCAGTATTGAATATCGTGGCGAAACCCCTCGGCCCAGCCCTCGTTATAGTGCCGAATGATGCCGAGCGACGCGGCGGTCCAGCGGTCGTAATCCGCAGGGGGATGGACGCGATATTTGCGTTTTGTGTGTTCGATGCTTTCGCCTAGGCGGAAAATAATCCGAGCCTTGGTTGCCAGCACGGAATTTACATAGTCGTCGGTTTGCGCAAAATTGTAACTCGCAGGCGAATCTGGATCGGCTTGAAGGGACGGAAACATGGCGTGCATATCGGCGATGCGTCCGCTCGGCCAATCGCAATCATGCAGCCGCGCCAGAGGAATGCCGAGCTTCTCCCAATACTTGGTGAGGTCAATCGTTTCGCCGGCGTTGAGCGGCCCCCCATTGACGCCATGTAACGGGCGAATGACACCCTGGCTTTGTGCGCAATCGACAACAATCTCCGCGCCGGTTGCCTGCCAGGCAAACAGGCAAATCGCGACGATGCCCAGCGCATTAGCGACGTAGCATCGATGGGGGACCCGGAATTTCATCATGCGGGAAAGTGTGGTGGGAGAAGTGGGAATGGGCGAATGCCCAATTGTAGATGAGAGCCACTATTTTCGCATCCTTGGTGGGGCGTTTTGTCTGCTGGTTGACGGATTACAATTGATCGACAGCGATGCGCCTATCGCCTACAATAAGGGTTGTCCCGCCTGCACTTCCCACCCATCCCGCAGTTTGGTTCCTTCTCCATTTCTTACGTGTAAGCGCTCACGCTATGAAGTTTCGCTCATTTTTCTCTCTCTTGCTCCTCTTCGCCACCACTGCGGTAGGGGCTGCCGCCGAGATCGATTTTGCGCACGAAGTCGTTCCGATCTTGAAGCAGCAGTGCGGCAAGTGCCATACCGGGCAGCAACAAGAAGGTGGCCTGTCGTTCAACACGCGCGCCTTACTAATGGCGGGGGGCGAGTCGGGAAAAGTAGTGGTGGTTGGAAAGAGCAAGGACAGCGAATTGATAGCGCGTATCTCATCGACCGACAAAGACCTGCAAATGCCGCCGGAGGGCGCGCGGCTCACGGCGAAGGAGATCGCGGTATTAAAGAATTGGATCGATAGTGGACTGTCGTGGGAAGAAGGCTTCACGTTCGGTGAGCGGGCCTATGAACCGCCACTCAAACCGCGGCTCGTGGAACTGCCGTTGGCCGTCAACGGACGCGAGCATCCCGTCGACCGACTGATCGATGCCTATCTGATGAAGTCCAAGTTGTCGACTCCCAAACTCTGCGATGACGCGACCTTCATCCGTCGTGCGTATCTCGACATAATCGGCCTGCTCCCCACGCCTGCGGAATTGGCACGTTTTCAAAGCGATACGCGCGCTGACAAACGCACTCAACTGGTGCGCGAACTACTGGCGCGCGATAGGGACTATGCCGAGCATTGGCTCACCTTTTGGAATGATTTGCTGCGCAACGATTATTCGGGTACCGGCTTCATCACAGGCGGTCGCAAGCAAATCACCAAGTGG
Organism: Pirellulaceae bacterium; assembly: GCA_041752355.1. Classification (GTDB taxonomy): domain Bacteria; phylum Planctomycetota; class Planctomycetia; order Pirellulales; family Pirellulaceae; genus JAEZGD01. The sequence continues at coordinate 2,779 of JBGSHH010000514.1, forward strand.
CTTTACGATGCTTTGATTACCAATAAGCCCTACGATCAATTCGCCCGCGAGCTAATTGCCCCGCCCTCGCCAGAGAGTGCTGGCTTTGGTGAAGGGATTCGCTGGCGCGGCGATGTCAGCGCGGGGCAGACCGTCGAGATCCAATTCGCCCAGAGCGTCGGTCAGTCGTTCTTGGGCATCAACTTGAAGTGCGCGTCTTGCCATGACAGCTTCGTTGATCGGTGGAAGTTAGAAGAGTCATTCGCATTAGCCGCAGTGTTTTCGCAACGACCGCTGGAGATTCATCGCTGCGACAAGCCAACCGGACAGATAGCCAAAGCAGGCTGGTTATTTCCCGAATTGGGGCAAGTCGATGCCGCCGCCCCCCAGCCAGAGCGTTTGAAGCAATTGGCAGCGTTGCTAACGCATCCGGAAAATGGCCGCTTTCAGCGCACCATCGTCAATCGCTTGTGGCATCGTTTGCTCGGTCGCGGCATTGTGCATCCCACCGACGCCATGCAAAGCGAGCCGTGGAATGCCGACCTGCTCGACTACCTGGCGACGGACTTCGCTGCACACAAGTACGATCTTAAGCATACTATTGAACTCATCGCGACTTCAGCGGCGTACCAGAGCGAAGTCTTGCCTCTTACGGAAGAGCAAGCCAATGCCGCCAAAATCGTCTTTCACGGTCCTCGCGCCAAGCGACTCACGGCGGAGCAATTCGTCGATGCCGTCTGGCAACTCACGGGGAGCGCGCCGAAGAAGTTTGATGCGCCGATCGTGCGTGAAGGTCGCCCCCAAGGCAACGCTTCCCCTGAATCATTGGTTGGCAAGTGGATTTGGTCGCGGGCGGATGTAGGCGATGCTGCTGCTGGGGAAACCGTCGTGTTTCGTCATCAGTTCGTACTCGCCTCTTTGCCGAAACAGGCGATCGGTGTCCTCACTTGCGACAACAGTTATGTGCTCTATGTCAACGGCCAGCGGGTAATTGCCGGCGATAACTGGGAAGCGCCGGACAATGCCGATATTGGCAAACAATTGATCGCTGGCACGAACACCATTCTCATCGTCGCGAAGAATGGCGGATCGGGACCAAATCCCGCGGGGCTGTTCGGCGAATTCCACTTCACCACTAACGATGGCAAAACCAACCGTATTGGTACGAATGAGGAGTGGCAATGGACGACAGAGCCACTTGATGCCGCAGGAAAATTTAAGAACGAACCCAAAGATTGGCAAGCAGCCAAGGCGGTGAACAAACCAGAAGTGTGGGCGTCTCGCGTCAATGGCGAATTGAAGCAAAAGCTCTCGCCTTCGTCGCCGGAGAGCAACAAAATGGTACGCGCTTCGTTGATCAAGAGTGACTTC
>JBGSHH010000515.1:0-17665 GCA_041752355.1 Pirellulaceae bacterium
CCATCGATCAGCAGTAAATCGGGAAAAGCTTCGCCATCGTCCGCGAGTCCCTGAAACCGCCGCGACACCACTTCGTGGATACTGCGAAAATCGTCGATCCCTTGCACGCCTTGGATCTTGAACCGCCGATAGCCCGGCTTAAATGGCAAGCCATCGATAAACTGCACCAGACTCGCCACCGTTTCGCCGCCGCCCAGATGGGCGATATCTACGCCTTCGATTCGTCGCGGCGCATCGGCCAGCTTGAGTACCTTCTTCAAGCCTGCCAGCCCCTTCTTGGGATCGATGTAAAATACTTCCGGCTGGGCGTGGGTATCGAGTTCACCACGCTTATCGAGATTCTCCAGCATTTTGATCTCGTCGCGCAACCGTGCTGCCATCTCAAACTTAAGATTCTTCGACGCATCCAGCATCTCCATCTTTAGTTCGGCGACGAGCTCGTCTTTGTTTCCTTCCAAGAACATTTGCAGGCGCTTGATGTCGCGGCGATAGTCCTCCTTGCTCACCTGCAGGTTGCACGGCGCGGTGCATTGATCGATGCTGGCGAGTAAACAAGGACGAAACCAACGCCATTTCTCATCGTTGGCATCGATATCGAGGCTGCACGTGCGGAACTTGAAGATCCGTTGCATGACTTGAATCGCGCCGCGCAACAGTCCCGCACGGGCAAAGGGGCCGTAGAGCTTCACGCCGCGATCGCGCGGTTCGCGCGTGAGTTCGACGCGCGGAAAGTCCTCGTTGGTGATGATCTGCAAGTAAGGGAACGTTTTGTCGTCTTTCAGTTCCTTGTTGTACTTGGGCTGCGTGTCTTTGATAAGTCGCGCTTCCATGAGCAGCGCATCGACGACGCTAGCACACTCGATGTAGTCGGCATCGCAGATTTCGGTGACCCACGATGTGCGATATTCGTGCCGCGCGGCGGCGAGAAAATAACTTCCGGCGCGACTGCGCAGGCTCGTCGCCTTGCCGATATAGATGACTCGCCCGTGCGAGTCCTTCATCAGATAGACGCCGGGTGTGGCGGGGAAGGATTCGCGGACTTTCTGCGCCGCCCGACGATAGGCGAAGAGATGCGGCTCGTCGGGAATCTCTTCCGGTGCGTCGTCCTTCGCGTCCGGCAGCAGTTCTTCCGGCGAGACTTCGTCCGGTAGTACTTCCTCTTCCTCAGGCGTGTTTTCGTCGTCATGCATGACAGATTATACGCGGTGGGGAAGTGTCTTGATGGTGGGGCGAATCCTTTCGTCTCATCACACCTTCGCAGCGAAAGCACGGATGGCGGCTTCGAGTTGCGAAATGCGTTCCGCCATCTCCTGCTTAGTGTCTTCGAGATTGTGCAATTGCTCAGCGGGTACGTAAGTGAACATGTAGAACTTCACCTTGGGTTCGGTGCCGCTCGGTCGCACGGCGACGTAGTTGCCCGCCTCCGCCAAATCCAGAATCACCATATCTCCCAGAGGCCCATCAAGCGGTTGGGCTGCGCCACCTGAGGGAGTCAGCGTGAGATTCTTGTAGTCGCGCACCTGCTTCAACTTGATACCGCCGAGCGTCTGTGGCGGATCGGAGCGGAATTTAGCCATCAGCTTTTGCATGTTGGCCATCCCTTCGGAACCTTCCATCTGCACATTGACCAGGTGCTCGGCGTGATAGCCATGTTGCCAGTAGAGTGAATCGAGCTTCTCAAACAGCGACTTACCATCGGCCTTGGTAGCTGCCGCTAGTTCGCTCATCAGCATGCAGGCGACCGCGCCATCCTTGTCGCGCGCGTATTGCCCCACGACATAGCCATGCGATTCCTCGGTGCCGAAAACGAACTTGTCCGGTCCCTTTTCGTCCATGACACCGGCGATGTATTTGAAGCCCACTTGGAGATTGCCATACGTCTTCACGCCGTAGCTATCCGTGATACGGCGGATCATCTCCGTCGTCACTAGCGTCTTGACGACGTAGTGCTCCGGCGAAAGCGTGCCGGCCTTTTGGCGGCGTTCCAGGATGAAGTCGGCCAGTAGCGCGCCGATTTGATTGCCAGTGAAGAAGCCCCAGTTTCCTTGAACATTTTTCGTAAGGGGAGCCACACAGCCCAGGCGATCGCAATCGGGATCGGTGGCAATGACGATATCCGCGTCAATTTCCTGGGCGCGGCGAATCGGCTCATCGAAGACTTTGGGATTCTCTGGATTGGAGACATGCCCAGGCACGTTGGGAAAATCTCCACTAGGATCGGCATGCGGGCTATAGAGTTCCACCTCTTTAAAGCCATCGGCAGCAAGCACTGGCAGCACCACCGACGCTCCCACGCCGTGCAGCGGCGTATATAGAATCTTGGCGTCGCGGGGGCCATCAAAACGCTGCGCGACCAGTTCGCGAATGAAGGTGGCGTCCACTTCTTCCTTGCACATCACCACCTGGCCGGCCTTGACGGCCTCCGCGAAGTTGGCGACGCGAATCTCTTGCACGTTCATCACGCGATCGATAATTGCCTTGTCGTGCGGAGGCAAGATTTGCCCGCCGGTCGACCAGTACACTTTCACCGCATTGTCACTGGGAGGATTGTGACTGGCGGTGACCATGATGCCGCACGAGCACTTCTTGTAACGGACGAGAAACGACAACTCCGGCGTGCTGCGATAATCGTCGAGAAAATAAACCTTGAAGCCCGCCGCCACCATGATGCCAGCGCAGAGTTCCGCGAAGTGTCGCGAGTTGTGCCGCGTATCGTAAGCAATGGCGCAGGAATGATCGCCAGGAACCTGCTCGCAGACGTAATCGGCCAGGCCTTGGGCACTTTCGCCAATGGTGCGGTCGTTGATGGCGTTGGAACCGATTGGGTACATTCGCCCTCGTCGACCGCCGGTGCCGAAGGGAATGATCGTCCAAAATGCATCGTCGAGCGCCTGCCACTTTTCCGCCGTCAAATGTTCCGCGACTTGCGGAGCGTAGGTGGCATAGCGCGGTTCTGTGAGCCAAATCTTGATGTTTTCGACCGCGCCTGCTGACAGTTTTCCGCTCGCTGCACCGCCTTCGAGTTGCTTGATGGCGAGCGAACGATCAAACGACGGTGCGGAACTCATGGCAACCTCGAGCGAAAATGGGAATAGCGTGCAATCAGCAGAACGTTGATTCTAGGTTTGGACAGGTGGATCGGGCAACGGGGCAGAAAGAGGGAGTCGCGCTTCGCGTCCCGTTCTCCCGCCAGCACCCATCGCCTATATTACCGACAACTTGCTCTCATCCTTTTGATCATGGAGTCGTTCGCATGCCGGAACCAATCATCAGCGTCAGCGGATTGCGCGGCATCGTCGGCAAGAGCCTGACGCCGGACGTCGCAATGCGCTTCGTCGCCGCCTTTGCGGCTGGCTTGCCGGAAGGTCCTGTGGTGGTAAGTCACGACGGTCGCACCACCGGCCCCATGCTCGCCAATGCCGTGCGCAGTGTACTGTGCGCGGTGGGGCGACATGTTTTCGATGCCGGCATTCAAGCCACGCCGACGGTCGGTGTGTTGGTGCGCATGGAGAAAGCGGTCGGCGGTGTGCAGATTTCCGCAAGTCATAACCCGCCGGAGTATAACGGCCTCAAATTGTTTGGCAGCGATGGCCGCGTGATTCCCGCCGCAGCAGGGGAAGAAGTCATTGAGCACTATCGCCATGGCGACGCCGCTTGGGCGACGCACGATCGTGTCGGACAGGTCGGCGTTATCTCGCATCCGGTGCTGGCACATCTGCGCCAAATCGCTGGCATTGTCGATGTGAAGAAGATTCGGCAACGAGGTTTTCGCGTTATTCTCGATAGCAATCATGGTGCCGGCGGCGTCATGGGCCGCGTGATGCTGGAAGACTTTGGTTGTCAAACAACCGTGCTCGCCGAGAAGCCGACCGGCCTGTTTTTGCATCCGCCAGAGCCGACCGCGGATAACCTGCAGAGCGTGCTTGCCCGCGTGCAGGAAGCGAATGCCGATATTGGCTTCTGCCAAGATCCAGACGCCGATCGTCTGGCGATCATTGACGAACAAGGACGGTATATCGGCGAGGAATACACGCTGGCCCTTTGTCTTGATCATGTGCTCACTAAACTCAAGGGAACGGTGGTCACCAATTGCGCTACCAGTCGCATGTGCGCCGATATCGCGGCCAAGCATGGCAGTCGGCTGATGCATGCCGCGGTAGGCGAGGCGAATGTGTGCGACTTGATGCTCGCCGAGAACGCGGTCTTTGGTGGCGAAGGCAATGGCGGACCGATCGATCCCCGCGTCGGCTACGTGCGGGATAGCTTCGTCGGCATGGCTTTGGTTCTGGAGGGCCTGGCGGAACGCGGTGGCACGCTCAGTGCATGGGTCGATGCATTGCCTAAGTATGCGATTCACAAAGCTAAGTTCACACTCGCCGCCGACCAGGTGCCAAACTTGCTCGATACTCTGGCGAAGAAATATGCGAATGCCAAAGTGAACCGCCAGGATGGCCTTCGCATCGACTGGCCGGATGATCGCGCTTGGCTGCTGGTGCGTGCCAGTAACACCGAGCCCATCGTCCGTGCCATTGCCGAAGCGCCAACGTTGGCCCAAGCCAAGAAGCTTTGCGACGAAGTGCTGCCACACTGAAAGCACGTTCTGCGCTTTGGGGGCGACTTGGCGCAGCACTTGAAGTGAATCAGAGCGTCTTTAAATACTCAATCAGATCCTTCAATTCGTCTTCGCTGAGCTCGCCTTGGCCGGTGACTTTGGTGGGATTGTGGTCGCCAGTGAGGACTTCGGTGAGGTTCTTGGCGCGTCCATCGTGAAGGAGCTTCACTCGCTCATGCACGCCGACAAGCGTCGGCGTGTTAAAGCCCCGATAGGCATCGCCGCGCGAGCCGAGCCCGACATCGTGAATTTCGCCATCGGTGAAATGTGGGCCATTGTGGCAGTTCGCGCAGCCAGCCCTCTCCCCCGTGAAGACCTTCTCTCCTCGTTGGGCGGCTGCGGAAAGTGAACCATCGGGCGCGCGGAACGGATTGGGTGGCGGAGTAAGTTGCGACAAGAAGGCGAGCATGGCATCGATATCGTCGCCGTTGGGCGCGGGACCAAGCATCGTCTCCGTGAGTGATTTCCGCATCGCTGCGCGGGGATCTTTTTGCCAACCATGCCAGGTCCAAGGACCGGTCTTGTCGAAGTTGTAAAGCGGCAACACCGTCTTGAACGTGTTGCGCGTGCCGTCGTTCGTCGTATCCATCCGCTCGCCTGTGATGCCGCCTTGATAGTGACACGTGTGGCAACTGTACCATTGATCAAGGCTGCGCGTAGCATCATAGAAGATCGCTTCGCCGGCGCGCGCGAGGGAAGTATTCGCCGCGCTGCCCAGCGGAATCTCGCGCACCACCTTGCGTTCATCGAGATCCACTTCTTGTACGCAATTAAGCAGATAGTTGGCAACATACACCCGGCGATTGTCGTCGGCGGCTCGCACGCCTAAAGGGCGACCACCCAAGGCAATCCGATAAAAGCGATCGGAATCTTTGAGCAACTCCGGCTCGATATGATCCGTGCCGCCGTAGTCTTTAAATGGCAAGCCCGCGTGGCGATAAACGAGCAGTTCATGCGTGCCAGCAGCGGTCACCAACAAGCGCTCTTCGTTGGGCGTAAATGTCAGGCCATGCATATCGGCGATCGCCTTGCCTTGCGGATCGAGCGAAAAGGCTTCGCGGCGTGCTGCGGCGTCGAGCTTGACGCGACCGATGCGACTGGCCAACACCCAACCGATGCGGATGTTGTTCTCGGTAATCGGATTGGCGCGATACACCATCCAAGGAAAGTAGGCATAGACCCCATCGTTGCTAACTTGCACATGGCCGATATTCAGGCCGGCGAAAGATTCGTGAAACAGTTGCTCGCGCTGCTCGCAATCGATGACGGTCATCCCGCGATCACCACTAGCGGCCACGGCCAAACGCTTGCCATTGGGCGAGATCGCCAACCAACGCGGCCAACGCCCCGTCGCAATGCGGCTGACCATTTGCTTCGTCGACAGGTCGATCACCCCGACTTGATCGGCAGCCGTGAGCGCGACATAGAGCAACGACTCGTCAGGCGAGAGAGCCAGTCCGTGCGGATGGTAGCCGACTGCGAGCGTGTCTCGTTTTGCGAGCGTGCCATCGCCAACGTCCCAGCAAGTCACTTCCCCTTGGTCGCGACTGCTGATCCAGATGCGTTGGCCCGCGCGGTCGCGAAGAATCGCCGTGGGGAAGGCTCCGACGGCCACTTCCGCCTGTACTTTGCCAGAAGCAAGCTCAATCAGAGAAGCGCTGCCACTGGTTTGATTGATGGTGACGAGAGACTTCCCGCCGTTGACCAATACCAGGTCGATCGGTGAGCGATCGAGTTCGGCCCCGGATGCCAAGATTTCGAAACACCAGGCGAACAGTGTTAAGAAAATGAACGATATCTGGCGTTTAGGCATCCTCGCGACCTCCGAGGTTTCGGGAAATTGACAGGCGGCGTCTTACTATCTTAGCCTTGGTAAAGATTCGTAACAACGCAGCGCCAGGATAGCTGAACGGACTGTTCACTTTGCTTGACATCCTCCTCCGCTGCCGCAATGTGCGGCTCGTCTCTCGCCACACCCGATCAATGCCGCTAAACTAACCTCCGTCTCCACGCATCGCTTTTCCAAATCTTTCAGGAGCAGACTCATGGCTCTGCAGTTTGTCTGTCCCAATTGTGGATCGAATGAGAGCGCCGCCCAGCCGTACGCCGGACTGACGGTGCCTTGCAAGTCGTGCGGGCAAATGATCGCCGTCCCCTATCAGCCTGGGATGTCGACCGGCGCCAAAGTCGCTACCGGCGTGGGCGCTGGCACAGTGATCTTGATCGTCGCAGTCGTCGGACTCGTGGTGATGCTGGGTTGCGGTGGTGTGGCGGTGGCGCTGCTTTTGCCGGCGATTCAAGGGGCACGCGGCGCGGCGCGCGACGCTTCCTCAATGAATAACATGCGGCAGATCATGCTAGCGATGCACAACTACCACGACGCCCACGGCACGTTTCCGCCCGCCTACATCGCCGACGAGGATGGTAAGCCCATGACGAGCTGGCGCGTGTTGCTGTTGCCCTATTTGGAAGAGGCGTTGTTGTACGATCAGTATGACAAAACTAAGCCGTGGGATAGTCCCCAGAATCTGGCGCTTGCCGACCGCATGCCAATGGTTTTTCGATCGCCTTCGGAAGCCGTCACGCCCCAGACCCACAATCACACCAGCTACCTTTTCATCACAGGCAAGGGAACCGTTTTTGATGGTCCCACTTCGTCCAATTTTGGAAACATCGTCGATGGCACCTCCAATACCATTTGTATGGTCGAAGCGCCGCAGTCCGGCGTGCCGTGGACACAACCGACCGATTTGGATGTAGCGCAACTCGATTTTCTGATTCACTCCGCTCGTTCACCGATGCTGGGGCAACTGAACGCCGACGGTCGCGGCAATTTGAAAGTTGGTATGTTCGATGGCTCGGTACGAAGCATCCCCGCCAGCACGCCGCCGCAAGTCTTGCAGTCCGCGATCGGCAAAGCGGATGGCATGCCGGTAGCACTGCCGTAGTTCACCTAGCTCGCATGCGGTCGTGTCGCGACGACGAGCGGCCGAGAAATGTGCGCAAGCCAACGCTGCAGCTCGTCGCTGGTGAGATCCTCCGGCGCGCGCCGCAACAGAACGTCTTGCGCAGCTGCCAAGGGGGCTATGATCCGCTGCAGCCAAGTGCTGCATTGGGTCAATAGCTCCTCCTGTTGCTTTGGGTTGAGCAGTTGGCTGAGCAACTGCACTTCGCTGTCGGTGCGATGGCGTTGCATGGCGACGAGTTGGCCGCGCTCCGCTTTAATCAATCTCCCCTGCACATACGCGCGGCGCAATTCGCCTTGGGAATTGAAGTGGTAAACCAAATCTCCGCTGATGTAGATACTCAAGCAGCCATTGACTTTCCGCCCCAAGACGATTGGCTCGGCGAATTCGGGGAGTGCGAGTTCCGCGCGCTGCGCTAGTCCTTTAGCTTCCGCCATTAAGTCTTCGCGATCTTCTTCCTGCCGTGCCATAGTGGCATATATGGCGTGCGCTGGCCGTTGGGTCAAGTGGCCCAGCGGAAGGCGTCGTCGCCGCTCCAGAAATTCCCTAGGCCCAGCGGGAAATGTCGAGCGAAAGGTTGGCGCGTTCGCGGCGGCTAATGTCGCGGATGTCGTCGCGGGCGGCGAAGTAAGCGTCGATCACCGCCTTGTCCCATTGTTGCGCTGCGCCTTTGGTAAAGATCTCCTCGACCTTCTCCAGCGGCATGCCTTGGCGATAGGGACGATCGCTAATCATGGCGTCGTAAGCATCGGCCACGGCCACGACGCGCGCGATCAGCGGAATCTCTTCGGCCACCAATTTCGACGGATAGCCACGGCCATCCCACTGTTCGTGGTGGTGACGCACCGCCGGAATGACGCCAGCCAAGGGTTTGAGATCCGCCAGAATCTTGCAGCCCAAATCGGGATGCTCCTTGATATGCTCGAATTCTTCCGTCGTCAGCTTGCCATGCTTGCGTAGCACTTGATCGTCGATGCCAATCTTGCCCACATCGTGCAACAAACCGGCCATGTAGATGGTCGCCAGGTCGTGGGTCGAGAAATCGAGCTGTTGCGCTAGTCGCACGGCGATCCGCGCGACGCGATCGCTATGTCCGCAGGTGTAAGGATCTTTGGCATCGATGGCGGAGGTCATCGCCCTGACCACGCTGGCCAGGAATTCGTCCTGCAAGCGATAGAGATTGCGGTTGCCGCAATGGATGCCGAGAATCGCGCCGACGGAACTGAGCAAACTGGCTTCCACCGAGCCAAATTCGTCGCCATCGATGTGATTGACGATCGCCATCCAGCCAAAGAGCTTGTCTTTCTCGACCAGCGGCGTGACGATGAGTTGCTGAATCTCAGGCATTGGCCAATCCGCTTCACCGGTAAGGTCCAAGTTGGCCACAAAGGGTCCGCAACCAGCGTTCAATCCCAAATGTTCGATTAGCTGTGAGAACCCTTCGTCGTCGAGCGGAAAATCGCCTTGGGTGATCAACTCGCTATGAGTTCGCGCTTTGTACGTGACATCGTGAGGCTGCGCAACGGGCAGGAATTGGATCGCTGCCCCTTCGCCCGGCAAGCATGTCAGGAGGCGCTCAAGCGCGAGGATGCCGAGCTGATCGTCACTCTCCGAGAGTCGCAGATGATTCGTCATCTCGTGCAACAAACAAATCTCTTCGTACGTCGCAGCGAGATTCTCAGAGATCTTCTCCACTTCCCAGGTCGAGCGCCGCGCCTGCGACTCCGCGCGATAGCGAGCGTGCACTGCTTCCGCCATCCGCATGAGCAAATCGATGCTCCAGACTTGCTGCTGATTGATCCACGTCATCGCCGACAAAGGATCTAATCCCAGCACGCGCGCGGCTTGGGCAATGGTTTGATGAGGCTGGACGTGACGCAGCACGAAGGTACCCGTCGCCACCAGTGGCGCGCGATCTTGCGTCGGAATCGGCAACGCCAACACGACGACCGGATACTCTTCGGAGATGAGCTCCGGGCCCGATTGTTCCGCGACGATGCGGGCGACGGCGCCACGCCAATTGTCGTCGGCGTTAGGTTGACCGGTGGGCGCAACAAGGCATTCGCCAGATTCGCCATCCCAGAGCGCCAACGGCACGCCGAAGGTGTGTTCAAGGTCGCGACTAAGTTCCACGTACGAGCGCTGGCGAAGATCGACACGCGACTCGATTACGCGAACAGGTAAGGGGCTCATCGACGCCATGTCCGGCACCCGTATTAAGGAACTTCCGCGAGTACCGCCGCCCAGACGGCACCCCGACTTCATTTAGAAACCTACGTCACACCAGAAGACGGGTGCGCCGGCGGTTGACCGCAAATCCGTTGCAGGTGGTTTGCCGATGAAGAAACTGTTGCGAAAACGCAGCACGGCAAGAATGGAAAAATCGCCGCCACCGATTCAAATCATCCGCGCGGGCGATACCAGGCCGCGCTGATTGCCGACCAAATATGCATCACCCAGCCGAGCCAGAAGAACCATAGCACCGTACCGAGCAGAAAATGGATCAGCGCCGCGATAAGCCGACCTTGTAGTAATTGCCCCAGACCGGGATACAAAAAACTGCAGAGCGCGGCGAGCACATTCGCAACGGTTCCTGGTCCCGCGCTGGTCGTGGTGGTGTTCATCGTGATTTTAAATCTCCATTGCGAAAGAAGCCCAAAAGCAGGTAGCCGATTTGCTCGACCTCCTCAGTCCTATTTCGTTTTGCTGCTTTTATTCTTGCCCTCCGTCATTCCCCGACAACCCTCACAAATTGAAGTTTTCCTTCGTCCCCGCCGATGATGGATGATGCGGCGAGGCGATAGTTGACTTACATTAGCAACATTCGTATCATTCACGGTTCCGACACCAGCCGCTACGATTTACCGTAGGAGCATGGCCGAAAAATGTCTCGAGTCGCCCGATTGGCCGCCCCTTCGGCCCCGATTATGAGTTCTCCCCCTGAGCTAAAAGTCTTTCGCCCCGATGATGTTACGGCGGAAACTCCCGTCTCCAGCAGCAGCGAACCGCTGATTCTTACCCCTGCTTTGAGCGAGGAAATCCGTCTCGCCAATGATCAACTGGCGGATGCATCGCCAGAGCAGATTCTCCAATGGGGGGTGGAACGATTCGCGGATAAGTTCACGATGGCGACGGCTTTTGGGCCTGAGGGGATGTGCTTGATTCACATGCTGGGCCAGTTCGCTCCCCAGACGCATGTCTTCAATCTCGACACAGGCTATCAGTTTGCGGAAACGCTGGAACTGCGCGAGCGGGTGCTTCAGCGCTATGGCATCGCGGTGGAGATGAAGCAGCCGGAACATACTGTCGAGCAATACGAACAATTGCATGGCGGCCCCCTCTACAAATCCAATCCCGATCAATGCTGCTTCGACCGCAAGGTGAAAATCTTGAAGCAGGCGGTGCTGGGCTTTCACAGTTGGGCCAGTGCGATTCGTCGCGATCAAAGCCCCGATCGAGCCAACGTGCCGATTGTTGGATGGGACAAGAAGTTCAGCCTGGTCAAGATCAGCCCCTTGGCGAACTGGACCAAGAAAGATGTTTGGAAGCTCATCACCGATCAGGACATTCCGTATAATCCGCTCCACGACCAAGGCTATTCCAGCATCGGTTGCTGGCCCTGCACGCGCGCTGTAATGTTCGGCGAAGATGAACGGGCTGGGCGCTGGAGCGGGTTCGCCAAGACCGAATGCGGTTTGCATTCCTCCGACGACAAATGACACGCTTCGCAGGCTGGACGCTAACCCAATCACACGATGAACATTAGCGCCAAAACGGAATACGCCTGTATCGCGGTCTTGGAACTTGCGGCCAGCTATGGCAGCGGCGAACCCGTGCGCATTCGCAAGATCGCCGATACGCATAACATTCCATCGCGGTTCTTGGTGCAGATACTGCTGCAACTCAAAGGCGCCGGCTTGGTGAGCAGTACGCGCGGCGCCGCCGGTGGCTATGAGCTCATTCGCGATCCGCGACAGATTACGCTCGGCGACGTGATGGGGGTGATTGAAGGCCCGCCGCCGGAGATGTCCGGCAACACCAACATGAACACGCCCCATGCTCAAGTGCTGTGGAAGACCTGGCGGCAAGTGGCGGAGTCGGAACGTTCGATGCTCGCCAAAATCACCTTTGGCGAACTCACCGAACGGGTCAAGAGTCAGGCCGATGCGATGTATTATATCTAGTGTTTGATGCCCCAAATCAAACGACTAGCCGGCCACTTTTTCGGCACCCAGCGTGGCGGCTTCCATGATCTTGTGTTCAGTGGCTTCGGCGCGGGTGAACTCGGCGGTGAGTCGACCTTCGCTCAGGACGAGAACGCGATCGCTCACCGTTAGTAGTTCCGGCAATTCACTGCTGGTGATGATGATGCCGATGCCATCCGCGCAAAGCTTGCCCATCAGGCGATAGAGTTCTGCTTTCGCGCCGACATCCACGCCGCGCGTCGGATCATCGAGCAATAGCACCTTGGGCTTAGTGAGCAGCCACCGACCGATGATGCACTTTTGTTGATTGCCGCCGCTGAGACTCGTGATCTTGGTGGCCAGCGCGGCTGTTTTCACCGCCAGCGATTGCACCATGCTCTGGGCGTTGGCTGCTTCGCCAGCGCGACCGATGAAGCCGGCGCTGCCTGTTTCGCGAAGTGTGCAGATCGAGATATTTTCGCCTACGCCCATCGCGGGAAAAATGCCCAGGCGTTTACGATCTTCCGTCACCAGCGCGATCCCAGCGGCGCATGCCTCGGAGGGATGTTGAAATCGCACCTCCTGGCCCATGAGCATGATTTGCCCGCTAGGTTGTTGCGGTGCCGCGCCGAACAGGCATTCCATCAACTCGGTCCGCCCTGCACCCATCAGTCCGGCGATGCCGAGAATCTCGCCACGACGCAGTTCAAAACTGATATCTTTCAATCGCCAGCCTCGCGCGTGCCCTGGCCAAGGGAGCGAGACATTCTTCACGGAGAGTAACACTTCGCCCGTTGTGCGTTGGCCACCCAGATCGAGCGCTTCAATCTCGCGACCGACCATCAAATGCGTGATCTCGCGCGGCGACGTGTCAGCGCAGCGCAAGGTCTTCACATATTGCCCATCGCGCATCACGGTGATGCGGTCCGACAGGCGAAAGACTTCGTCCATCTTGTGCGAGATGTAAAGAATGGTGACGCCGCGCTGGCGCAGGCGATCGATCACGCGATACAGTCGAGCGACTTCGGATTCCGTCAGCGCGCTGGTCGGTTCGTCCATGATGAGAATGTCCGACCGCAGCGACAACGCCTTGGCGATCTCGACCAACTGCTGATCACCGACGCGCAGTGTACCGACGAGTTGCCGCGGATCGATATCGCATTCCAGTTCGCGCAATAGCTCACCGGCGACGCGCTCCATCTCCCGATCGTTTCGCAGACCTAACGTGGTGCGCAATTCGCGTCCCAGAAAGATGTTCGCGGCAGCGGAAAGCTGTTCGACGAGGTTAAGCTCTTGGTGAATGATGCTGATGCCAGCCGCTTCGGCGTCGCGCGTGCCACGGAACTGCACGACCTCCCCACGCACGCAAAAATCCCCTTCGTAGTCGGTAATCACGCCTGACAGGATTTTCATCAACGTGCTTTTGCCGGCCCCATTCTCGCCACACACCGAGTGAAACTCGCCCGGCTCAACCTGCAGCGACATGTCCGCGAGCGCCACCACGCCGGGGAAGCGCTTGGTGATCTTCTTGATGGCGATGATGGGATCAGGCATGGAGAGTTATTAGCTGGATTTTCGCGTGCGTGCCAATTCCCAGGCTTTGAGCGCGCCGAGTGAGCCCAGCATGACCACGCCTGTGATGGCGCCGGCGAGCGGGCTAAAGCTGATGGTGGCCATCGCTCCCAGAAAGATCGAGACCAAAGGAATCGCGCAAATGCCCAGCCAGCCCGGCAAGAGTTGCCTGCCACCGGAAGTGACTTGCCGCAGTTGGCTAAAGGCGACGGCGAAGACCACAACGATGCCGACGATTAAGCCTTCGTACATTTCCGAGCCCGTCGCGATTAGCTTTGGCACGGCGTCGATAATCACGCGCAAGAAGAGCGCGCCCAGCACGGTTCCGAGCACCGTGCCGACACCACCTTGCAAGCTACAGCCACCGACCACCGCCGCAGCAATCGCGTACAGTTCGTGTCCGGTGGCTTGCGTGCTGGGAGAAGCGCTGCCTTCGCTAGCCAGGTACAAAATGCCTGCGATGCTGGCGGTGACGGAAGCAAAGCAATAAGCAAACCACTTCACGCTGTCCGTCCGTATGCCAGCCAGTCGCGCCGCTTGTTCGTTCCCGCCCAACGCGTAGATATGCCGCCCCAGCACGGTGCGACTGAGCATGACCCAAGTAAGGACCGCTAGCACACCAAACACCACCAGTAGCACCGGCACTTTGCCGATCACATCACGGGCAGGATCGTAAAAGTTAATCTGTCCCGCCGAGGCCGCGCCGGTCGTCATGCGAACGGTGTAGTCGAGCAAGATGCGAGCGAAACTGCGCAAACCGACCAAAGTCGCCAGCGTGGCGACAAACGGCGGCAAGCGCACCGCGGTAATCAGCCAGGCATGCAAGGTGCCCACGACGAGACCTGAGGAAAGCGATGCGCAAATCGCCACCGCGATGACCCACGTCGGCACGTCCAGCTTCGGATCGCGCATGGCGTCTGTTGCCAACACCTGCATCACACAGGCAAAGACCGTGGCGCTAAAGGCGATCATGGATCCGGCGGAGAGATCGATGCCGCCAGAGATAATTACCACCAGCGCGCCAAGGGCGAAGATGCCCAACAGCGACCAGTTACGTGCGATCTCCGGCGCGGCTTGGGCAGCCCCGTTCCACGACGCGTAGGTATGATGCGGATCGATCCAGGCCGTCAATCCGACCGCGACGAAGATGGCCAAAAGCAGCGCGATCTCGTTGAAAGTCAGCAGCCCAGTGGCGGGTGCAGTTTTCATGAGCTTGTCAAATTGTATTTCTTCAGCCACTCGCGAAACTGCGACAGCGTCATGTATTGCACAACGCCTTCATCAAACATCTCCGCCTTCAGTGGCGAGCCTTCGTCAGGCACCACGATGCGCAAGCCAGTTGTGTAAATATCGCCCCCTTCGGCATCGGGCGTGGGGAACATTTCCTTGATGACGGCTTGATCGTCTTCGACCATGGCTTTCAACAGGCGGACGCTTTGATAGCCCATGTCGAACGGATTCTGCACCACCATGGCGTCGATTTCGCCTTTGCCGAAATGTTCCAGCGCAACCGCTTGAGCGTCGAAGGTCACGACGGTGGTCTTATCGCGCACCTTCCGTTCGGCCACCACTTCGGCGATCGCCGGCGCGTTATAGGCCCAGATACCGACCAACGCCACCAGATCCGGATGCTTGCTGAGCGCGGCGCGTACATTGTCGCGAGCGCGGCTGAGATCCATCCGATCCGCCATGCGATCTTCTTCTTTGTATGCTTCGCCCACCGCTTCCTTAAAGCCATTCATACGACTGCGGGCGTTGTCGTTGTCGGTGAAGCCTGCGAACTGCACATAGCCACCGGATTCAACGCCTTTGGCGTTCAGCAACTCTTTGGCCGCCTGGCCCAAGACCTTGCCGCCGATGATGTTGTTGGTGCCGATGTAGTAAGGGCGCGCATCGGGGAATTGTTCGAGATTCACGTCACCATCAACGGTGATGATCTTCACCCCTTTGGCCTGCAACTTCTTCATCTCATCGACGAGCGCGGGATTGTCGGCCTGAATTGCGCTGATCGCAATGCCGGCGATATCAGGCTGGCTGGCATACTGGCGGAGCTTGGCGATCTGGCCTTCGATCTTGCCGTTGCCTTTGTCCATGATGACTTTGATCTTGGCGTCGGCGCATTTGAACGCCTTCTCTCCCTCGATCAAACCGGCATTGCAAGCATCCCAAAAGGGATCGTCGCCATTGGTCATGAAGATAAAGCGTTTGGTGCCATCGCCTGCGGAGCCGCCACAACCGACCATCGTCGGCAACAGCGCCGCCGACAGCACAACGGCTGCCAGCAGGGACCAAATTCCAATCGATTGCAACTTCATGACACAGGCCTTTCGCGGAATAAAGCGAGGAGAGGAGGAGACCGGCGCGGCGTCGTGTTGCGCGGCTTACTTGCTGCCGGTGGTCGTGCTGCCACCACGCTTCTTGGCGGCGGGCGGTGAGCAACCGGTGAGCGCGGACGAGACCAAAACCATCATCAACAAACCAACAATCCAGTAACGTGCGGACATGTCTACCTCGCTTGGAATTAAATGCCGTAAAGCTCGCGATTTTACTTGCCCCGCACGCGCGCGGCAAGACGCTAGCAACCATAAACAGGCACGGGAGAAAGGTTTAGGGGTGCCGAGGCAAAGGATCTCAAGGCCACTTGCCGCCCACGCCTCAACTTTGTCGCCATAAAACCCGATGCAATCGTTAGACCCTGACTTTTCCGCATCTATTCCCCGCTGGTCGCCATTTTGTGTCTGGCGGCGAGAACTCCTCTGGCTCAACTACCATGACGGTCACCACGCGCAGCCCCCGCACTGCCGAAAACGCCCCCGTGCGCGATGCCCAAACGCAGGCTGCGGAGTCGCGTCTGGTTGGCGGTTGGCAATTGACCGAACTCGTCGGCCGCGGCGCATGGACCGATGTTTTTCGCGCGCGTCCTGTCGGTAGCAGCGAAGACTCGCCTGCCGATTATGCGGTGAAGTTGTTGCGCAGCGAGCTGCAAAACGACCGGCAAGCCATTGCGATGCTCCAGCGCGAGGCCTACATCGCGCGGCAGGTTTCGCATCCGCATCTAGCCACCGTGCTGTCGGCGCATGTTGAAGAGGCACCGTACTATCTCGTTTCGCCGTACTTGGCGGGCGCGACGCTCAGGCAACTGTTGACGCAGCAGCGGTTGGATGTGCCGTACGCGCTCTGGATGGTGCGGCAATCGGCAGAAGCGGTCGCGGCGCTGCACAACGCCGGTTGGCTGCATGGCGATCTCAATCCCGCCAATGTCTTGGTGGCACGCAGCGGACATGTCACGTTGATCGATCTGGGACTGGCGCGGCGACTTGATGGCGAGTCCAACAACCATCGGCAAACGCTGGCAGGCACGCCTGCCTACATGGCACCGGAACTATTTCAGCCCTCGCAAACGATCACATCTGCTGCCGATGTGTATGGCTTAGGCGTGATGCTTTATGAAACACTGGTCGGCACACTCCCCTTTCAGGATGAAGATCCGATGGGACTTGTGAATGC
Organism: Pirellulaceae bacterium; assembly: GCA_041752355.1. GTDB lineage: Bacteria > Planctomycetota > Planctomycetia > Pirellulales > Pirellulaceae > JAEZGD01. The sequence goes on from JBGSHH010000515.1 coordinate 16,842, forward strand.
GCATTTGCAAACACCGCCGCCAGCGTTGCGGCAAAAGCTGCCGCACGTGCCGACACGTGTGGCTCGCCTTGTGCGTCGTTTGCTCGCCAAAGAACCACTACGTCGTCCCGCGCTCGACGAACTCATCGCCACGCTCGCGACCCTCGAAATCGACACCTTTAGCGAGCGCCTCGTGGGGTAGGTTCTCTGTAGCTGGACTCTCCCGATTCCATCATCGCCAACATCGAGCGTCTAACCATATTGCGTCAAAATCGCAAACACCACCGCGAGCACGATCAGCGCGAAGGTGTATACAATCAGGTTTCGCATGAAGCGACGCTTCTGCTTGGCTTCGGGTGACAGGACGTGCAATTCCCGTTCATTGGCGCCGTGGCCGACCGTTTTCACCGGCTCTTGCAGCGCCACGGCATCGCCTTCGGGCGTTTGAATGGCCGCCTTGCCTGCGATTGTTTTCTTGACGGGTTGAGGACGATTCGCCTCGGCCATTTCCTTCTCAGGCAAGGCGACCTGTTGTAGCGGACCACTCACCGGCGCTTCATCCGCCCCTGGCGGCAGCAAAGCATCGGCAGCGGACTTCTTGGACGTCGCCACCGAAACCGATGCAGGCGTAGGCAGCGAGACCGGCGCCGCGGTCGCAGCGCCTGGCGGGAGCAGCGAATCGATATCGCCAGCGCCTGGTGGGAGCAAGTCATCGATCTTGCTCGGTGCATGCGGTTTGGCTGCCGGTGCCGGCCCCGATTCGACGGGCTTTTCGACCGGCTTCTCTGCGGTCGGTGCGGGCGCTGGCAACGGCCTTGATATCGGCGTTTCCACACGCGGTGGAG
>JBGSHH010000516.1:0-9256 GCA_041752355.1 Pirellulaceae bacterium
AGTCGTGAGCTGAAATATCTCAGCGAGCGCCTCAAAACGTCCGGCGGCATCGCCAAACTGAAACGCTTGCTCACCGCCGCCTTACCCCCAGAATTCCGCATCGCAACCTGAATACCAGCTAGAAAAGCGCAACTTCAAAACTGGCGCATCGGGCTGGTTAGCCAAAGAAACGGCAGGCGGGACGCCTACCCCACGCGGCGCATCCCTTCGGCGATGGAGATTCTTGGTTCGTAGCTGAAGTCGCGGCGGGCTTTGGAAATGTCGAAGTAGTGATGCGTGGAAAGTTGCGCGGCGAGGAAGCGGGTCATGGGAGGATCGGTGGTCTTGCCTGCGATGTTCCAGACGGCTTCGCACACGGCACCGATTCGCCTGGCGAACTTGGCGGAGAGCGATTTTTTCACCGGTGGCAGGCCCGCCAGATTGAGCAATTGATCGATCCACGCCCAGCAGTTTACCGGTTCCCCTTGGCTGAGAAAGTACGCCTGACCACCCAGCGGCGAACCGGGGAGCAGCGCGTCGGCGGCCTGCAAATGAGCCTGCGCGGCATTTTCCACATAGATGATGTCGATCAGGTTCTCGCCAGCGCCAATGCGTCGCAAACGGCCGGACTTCGCGCGCTCGATCAGTTTTGGAACGAGATGGCTATCGCGCGGTCCCCAAATCAAATGCGGCCGCAGCGCACACGTGAGCAAGCGATCGTCGCGATGTTCGGCCAAGACTTCTTGTTCGGCAAGCGCTTTGCTGTGCGGATAGTGCGCCAGCCAGTGCGTGGGATAGGGAGCCGTTTCGTCGATGTTGACTTGATCGACGCCCGCAAAGGTGACGCTGGGACTGCTGGTGAAAATCAACTTGCGAACGCCTTTCGCGGCGCACGCGGAGAGCAGATTGCGCGTGCCGATGACATTGGGTTCGAAGTACAGCTGCCACGGCCCACCGAGTCCCGCTTTAGCGGCCACATGAAAGACGGTGTCGATTCCCTGGCAGGCCGCATGCACGCGCGCTTGATCAACGATATCGCCACGAAATAGTTCCGCACCAAGCTCCGCCAACGCCGGATCATCGCGCCGCACCAATGCCCTGACACGATCGCCGCGCGCGAGCAGCATCTCGACAATATAGCGCCCGAGAAAACCCGCCGCGCCGGTAACCAATGCATGCATGTTTTCACACCAACCCGAAGCGTGAGAGCGTCAGCGAGGAATCCTCATCGGGACGGATCAGGCGATCCGTCCTACGGCGGAAGAATCCTGGATCATTCCCGCAAATTCAAGGGTGATTGGATCATAGCGGTGGGGATTTCAAAGTGATAGGTGCCCGATTTGTTGTAGGCGGTGGCGGGCAGTACGAGACGATAGTATGAGCACTTGTCCGGCGATGATTCAGGTGGAAGTTTGAAAATGAGCAAGTCTTCGATCGGTTGGTTTTGTGCAAGTGTGGCGGCGGGTGAGAATCCGATCAGTTCTTGCGTGCGGACAATGTGCGGCCGGTACGTTATGCCGCGATCGTCGCGCAACTCGGCACCGCCGCTGGTGTACCAACTGCGATACTGATAGGGGCGATCGCGAAAGCTCATGATCGTCAGTCGCAACGTGAGCAAAGTCTTGTCATGCGAAACGATGACATACTTCTCGCCATCGCGGCCCCGCACCTCGCCATAGTCGGCGCTCTTGATGCGCACGACCACTTTGTTCATCGACAGCGAAACTTTTTCGGCATTGGACCACTTCGGCGGCCCCGTCGAAGCGCCGCCAGCATCGACCTCCACCACATTCGTATTACCCGCAGTTCGCGCAATCGCCTTCTCCGACGATAAGCCGCCGCCACTACGCCAGGCGATGATGCCGACGAACGCCGCACCAACGATGATCAAACCCAGCACGGCGATGAAACTGAGTTCCAACCAAAAGCCCCCGCGCTGTCGAGCGGGGGCGGGCAGCTCCTCTTTCGCGGTTGGACTGGTAGGCGATGGTGTGGGAGGTGGAGGCGGGGTAGAACGAGCGGCACTCGGTAAGAGATGAGGTGGAATCGGGCCGGTGGAGGGTGGTGGGGGAGGTGCAGGCGCGACGACGATCATTTGCCCGCAGGCGGGACATGGAACTTGCACGGCGACGAGGCTGGCGGTCACCGTGAGAACCGTTGTGCAACGAGGGCAACGAACCGTGACGACGCTCATCACTCTTTCTTCATCTCGGCTTTGTCGCCTGCGCCGCGAACCGATTGGCGAATGACATCGCGTATGTCTTCGGTGGGTTCGCCATTATCGACAGGGGCGGGTGTCGGCTTGACGGCGCTGATGCCTGGGGCCGGTTCGTCGCCGCTATTGGCGACAATGCCGGGGACATCGCTCGGCTCGTTGTTGGATTCACCAGCGGGCTTTTTCGTCTCGGCAACCGTGGTGGCTGGCTTCGTTTCGCCTTGCAGCATCTCGCCAGGGATGATGTAGCCCCAGTGACGCGGCTCAGCAAAGGCGGATTTCGGCAGAACCAAACGCAGTTCGGTGAAGTTTTGCTTGCCGGTCTGGAACGTGAGTACTTCGGTGATCGTTTTGCCGACGGCAATCATTTGCATCTCCGCCTCGCCATTCGTGGCGGCGACGAAATCGTTGTTCTTGTCGACCAGCCACGCTCCATGTTTGCCAGCCGAATTCCAGCCTTCGTATTTGAGTGGCGTAGCCGACTTGTTGGTGAGCGATAGCTCCACAATGACTTGGCCTGTCTCGCCAGCGCCAAACGCGACGCTCTCGACTTTGAAACTAACGATGTCTCTCGCTCCGCCTATTGTTCTTTTGGCATCGAGCCATTTGGTGATGGTGGAGACAGCGGCGGTGCGTTGAGCTGCGAGTTTATCTGGCGCGGGGCTAGCGTCTTCCTTCTCATCGCTCTTGTTGCTTGAGGGCGAATCGGTCTTCTCGACGATGGTGGTCGTTTTGTCGTCGCCGGCGTTTTGCATGGCGGCGAAGATGATCACGCCCACCATCGCGACCAAACCCACGGCACCCAATCCCAAGCCAACGATCAATCCAACTGGCGATTGCTTGCGATGGCGCTGTTCGAGGATCGATGAGCCATGCTCCGCTGATTGTGTCGCCACAGCTGCGACGGGCGCGGGAGCGGCCACCGCGCGCACGGCCGGAGCAGGTCGAGGTATGGGAGGCGCGGCGAGCGGAGGTGACGCGACCGATGGTACGGAATGTGAGGCGCGAGGAGGAGCGGCTTTCACGGCGGGAGCACGCAACGGGGCGGGAGTAGCGGCGACAGCGCGCGGCTGCGCTGGCATCACGCTCGGCGATTCAAAACCTAGGCGCAGCTCAGGCGTTTTGCCGGCAGGCTGCCAAGGATTGGTTTCCCCTTCGCGCACCCAGTGCGTCGGAGACAGTTGCCTCGCTTGCGCCATTGCTACCAGGTCGGCGAGCGACACTGGTCCGGCTTCGGATTGTCCTTGACGATAATACCAACGACCCGCCATACACTTGCCCTCGTTAGCGGTTCCGGTTTTTGTACCACGTCGCCGTTCGAACGAAAGCGATATAGTATTTCTAGGAGAAGATTTGCGTCCCTCAGTGTAGCCATTGGCCCAGGGAATTGCCAACAGATGCCGCCGTTAGGCTCTGGGAGAACATCCGCTGGGCATTTCGGCCGTCCAAAGGTTCTCTAAGTCTATTGTTTTCAAAAAGTTGCGTCAAACACGTTGCACGCCGCCAGCGAAATGCCAGCGCCTACCTTTACGGCGAGTGCTTGGCCGATTTGGATAATTGTTTCGCTGCCCAGATCGCCAGTTGCTCGCGGAAGATCTTAGCGTTGTGGCGGATGTCGACGGGGAATTTGGGATGGTGCAGGAAGTCGTCGATCGCATGGGTTAAAGGATGCTGACTCGCCAGACTGCGCACTTCGCGTAGCAGTTGCTCGCGATCGGCATGGTTAGCGATCGCTTTGTCGGGCCATGTTTCGACGATTAACACCGGACGTTGTTGACCTACCGCACCGACGCCGACGAGTGCGGAGCGAAAGACACGCGGATGTTGATTGACGATCGCCTCGCAACGAATCGTGAACAGCGTTCCTTGCGCAGATTGCACGCGGTGCGCTTTGCGACCACAAAACCAAAAGCGATTCTGTTGATCGAAATAGCCCACATCTCCCATGCGATGCCAGAACTGTTCGCCATCGACGATTTTATGTAACGGATTCGCTTCCAGACGGGTGACGTACGCGCGCGTGACGACTGGGCCCCGCACGATGATTTCACCGATCTCACCGACCGGCAGCACTTCCGCTTGCTCAATCGTCGCGATCGGTTCATCCGAGATGCGAATGACTTGCCAATCGATGCTAGGGAACTTGCGACCGACACAGGTGCCAGCGCCGACGCGTGTCTGCGCAGCGGTTTCGCCTAGGACTTCCGTGGCGGAGATGGAAGCAACCGGCAAGGCTTCGGTCGCGCCATAGGGCGTATGAATATCGCCGCCGGGAGGGAGCAGGGGCATCACGCGTTCGAGCAGGTGCGGCGCAATGGGAGCGCCGGCGGTGAGAACACGTTTCAGCGAGGGAAAGGTGATGCCATGTGTCTGACAGTACGGCGTGACGTTGTTCCACAGCGCTGGCGAACCATACGCTTGCGTACACTGCCAATCCTGAATCGCGCCGATGATGCTTTTTGGTTGGGCTTCAGCGGGCCGCGTGAAATCCATCTGCGGCAAGACGGTCGTCACACCCATGCCGGAGTTGAATAGCGCGAAGAGTGGAAAGGCCGAAAGATCGATTTCACCGGGAGCAATGCCGTAAAAGTCACGGATCTCCGTCACCTGGCGATCGAAGTTGCCATGTTGGTAGAGTACTCCCTTGGGAACGCCTGTGCTGCCCGTGGTGAAGATGATGGCGGCGGGATCGTCGGCCATAGTGACGACGGGTTGATAGTCATCAGGCGATGTGGTGCGCAGTTTCTCCAGCGTCGTACCGCCCCAAAACAAACGACGACCCACCGTGACATTCCATTTCGCATGTGGAAAACGCCAACGATGAACGCAGCGCGCCACTTGCGCAAGGGGGATCGCCACGAAGCCAGCAGGATCGACTTCTTGCAAGCACTTCAGCAAGTTTCTGCTGCCCATACCCGGATCGATCAGCACCGTCACCGCGCCTGCCTTGAAGAGCGCGAAGACCAAAGCGACGAAATCGATGCTCGGCCTGACCATGAGCACCAACTTCATGCCAGGGCGAACGCCAAACGCCTGCAAACCAGCGGCGACGCGATTGGTGTCAGTTTCCAACTCGCTGAAGGTGATGGTGCGATACTTGCGTACGCCGTTCTTGATGCCTGCCGCCGTGGCCACGGCGATGCCGTTGGGATTGGTGCGTGCCGTTTCACTCAAACGATTGGCGACATTCACGATCGTCATCGTTTACCTCTCGCTCTTCGTGCGCCGCGCGGCCGGCGAGACCACAAAGTCGAGGACCAACTTCGCGATATCAAGTTCCAATGTGCGGGCCAGCGCTTGCCAACCAGGAACCGCATTGACCTCAATCGCATACAGCTGGCCATCGCGTCCTGGCAGAAAGTCGACGCCCGCGATTGCCGCGCCGACGCTGTCAGCCGCGCGGAGGGCGAGCTCGGTCATTTCCGCATCCGGCGTGAAAGCTTCGGTCGTTGCGCCGCGACTGACGTTGGTACGCCAATCGAGAGGATTACGCCGTCGCATTCCCAACACGCGCTCCCCCAATACGAACAAACGTAGGTCATAGCCTTCATGCGGAATATACTCTTGCACATACAGCACGGCGCCCAGTTGCGCCAGCATTTTGAAGGCCCGCAGCGCCAACGCTTCGTCGTTCAACCGCGCGATGCCACGCCCCTCGCTGCCAAACAGCGGCTTGAGGACGACATCGCCACCTAGTTCCGCAAACGCCGTCATCGCGTCGTCAGACGTTTGGCAGCAGATGGTGCGGGGCGAAGTGAAGCCAGCGGCGGCGAGTCGCGCGGAGGTGAGAAACTTATCGACCGCCGCTTCGATCGCGCGCGGCGTGTTGACGATCGTTTGCCCTTGCGCTTCCAAACGGAGCAATGCATCCATGCGAAAGATGACTTGCTCGAGCGCGCCCGGCGGCATCGTGCGGACCAGAATGGCGTCACATGCGGACAAATCGACCTCGCCACTTTGGAACTTCACCTGTTCGCCCACGAGCGTCGCGCGGAGCTCGGTGAATGCCGCGGGAACGACTTCGTAGCGATCACCTGCGGCGCGTTGCAAGTCACGCAGGTACCAACTCTCTGGCGCAGCCAACACCACCACGCGAGGGCGAACCATGGTCTAGCTCCCGCTAAAAGATTGAGCGAGAACTTCGGCATTTAGGCAACCAAAACGTTGCGTGCGGCCGGTGTCGAGATTGATGAACGTCACGCGGGCCGGGCTGAAAAGCAGGGGATCGATCTTATAGAAATCACGATCGTATGCGGCGAAGATTTTCGCAAAGGGCTGGCCGTAGTCAGCCGATGCACTGCTTGGGACGCGCGGACCGATCTCCGCCAGCGAGGCATCATCGCCGCGCACCCAGAGCGTCACATCGCCACCGTATAGCACGGCATCATTCGTCCAGCCAATGCCAGTCAGATCATCGGAGGCGATGGGTGGAAGCGGTGCAACCCCATAGCCACTGCTGACCCGCGACAGATCAAATCCCAACGCGTGCAATTTGTGGAGCGCCGTTTCGACCGAGCGGGCGACCACTTGCACGGTGCCGGCGATGCTGGCGGTGCGCGCGACCAACAGCGTCACGCGTTCCGCAGCAACTCCGCAATCGGCGGCGATCTTCTCGCAGATTTCATCGGGCGGCAATTTGCTGGTTTCCAATACGCCGACGACTTTATCCGCGCTCTCGCGCAAGCTGATCTCATCGATCAAAGGTTCTTTGGCCGCCGCCGCCCGCATGGGTCCCGAACCCATCGCGAAGAACTTGCCAGCGGCCAGTTGCCATCCGGCATATTGCGAAGCCAGGCAGGCGGCGAGGGGATGATCGGTGTGAACTTGAATCACTGGGCCAGCGTAGAGCCCTACATCGCCAGGCACAATCGAGACGTCAGCGAGATCGGAAAGACACACCCGCGCAAGCGCTAGTCCCGCCGCGAGTCCGCCTGGCATTTTCACACCAGCATCGATCACGCGCGTGCCGCAGGCGAGCGTGGTGACGGACAAACGAAGTTCCGCTGCGCGGGCTTCCAGTTCATCCGCCAGACGTCCCGCGCGATCGTTCAAATAAAGCGTCATAGTCGGTTTATGTTTATCGAAGAGAGGAGAATTCGCAATGGGAGAGGGATTTGGAAATTGAACCTCCGAAATCACTCACTACACCCGCTCTCGCTTTCCCCTTACAATGCGCCACTACTCCAGGAGGTTTTGCGGTGCCGAGTTTGACGATTGAGAATTATGTAAAGTCGATTTACCTGCTATGCGATGGCGAGCCGGGAGCATCGGCGGCGACAGGCAAAGTGGCGATGTCGCTCGATGTTTCGCCGGGGACCGTCACCAGCATGCTCAAAACGCTGAAAGAGACAGGCCTTGCGGAGTACACGCCCTACGAAGGGGTACGTCTAACCGAATCGGGGCGCAAGCTGGCGCTGCGCGTGCTGCGCCGACATCGGCTGATCGAGCTGTTTCTCTCGCGGACACTGAACATGTCATGGGACGAAGTTCATGAGGAAGCCGAGAATATGGAGCATGCCGTGAGCGATTTGTTGATCGATCGCATCGACGAGTTCCTCGGCTATCCCGCCAGCGATCCGCATGGCGACCCGATTCCCAAAGCCGATGGAACTGTTGCAACAGCGAAAACCTGCGCGCTTTCACAAGGGGAAGCGGGACAGCAGTTCAAGATCGAACGAGTTGTCGATCAAGCGCCGGAGTTCTTACGCTATCTGGTGGAAGTTGGGCTTCCCCTGGGAGCGGAAGGAACCGTTGTCGCTCATCGCCCCGAGTCGGGCGTGATTACGCTCGCTGTCGAAGGAACGCACACCACACTCGCCAGCAGCGTCGCGCAAAAGCTGATGGTGACATTGAGGAAATAGTGACGCAGGCCAATAGCCTGTTCGCTGGAATAGGCATTGCAAAGTTAGTGATGTTTTTCGCACAAGGAAGGCTCCATGCAACGCATCTCGGTGAAGGCGGTTCGTGATCCCTCTACGATTGGTCAGCAAGTGCGCGTCGAAGGTTGGGTCCGCACGCGGCGCGATTCCAAAGCCGGCTTCAGCTTCGTAGAAATCAACGACGGCAGCTCGTTCGGCAACATCCAAGTCATCGCCAACGCCGATCTTCCGAACTACGAGAGTGAAGTGAAGCACCTGGGTTCAGGATGCAGCGTCACCATCGAAGGCGAAGTCAAGGAATCCGGCGGCAAAGGGCAGGCCACTGAGATTGTCGCGCAGAAGATCATGGTGCATGGCCTGGCGGATCCCGAAACCTATCCGCTGCAAAAGAAGCGGCATACGTTTGAGAAGCTGCGCGAGTGGGCTCACCTGCGGCCGCGCACCAATACCTTTGGTGCCGTGGCGCGCGTGCGCAATTGCGTTTCGCGCTCGATCCACAACTTCTATCAAGAAGAGGGCTTCCTCTACATCAACACGCCAATCATCACCGCCAGCGACTGCGAAGGGGCTGGCCAGATGTTTCGCGTTAGCACGCTCAATCCCGAGCAACCTCCCAAAGTCGGCGGCAAGATCGACTATGCCCAGGACTTCTTCGGCAAGCCTGCGTTTCTGACCGTCAGCGGGCAATTGGAAGGGGAAATCTTCGCCTGTGCGATGGGGAAGATTTACACCTTTGGCCCGACGTTTCGCGCTGAAAACAGCAACACGTCGCGGCATCTGGCGGAGTTTTGGATGGTTGAGCCGGAAGTCGCCTTTAACGACTTGTTCGACAATATGGACCTCGCGGAGCGCTTCCTCAAACGGATCTTCAATGACGTGCTGGAAAACTGCCTGGAGGATATGCAGTTCTTCAACGAGCAAATCGACAATACGACGATTGAGACGCTGCAGAATATTGTCGGCAGCAACTTCGTCCGCTTGCCTTATACGGAGGCAGTGGAAATCTTGGAGCAATGCGGCGAGAAGTTTGAGTATCCGGTGAAGTGGGGCATCGATTTGCAATCGGAGCACGAACGTTATCTCACGGAGCAGAAATTCAAAGGGCCAGTGATTTTGTACGATTATCCGCGTAGCATCAAACCGTTCTACATGCGCGTGAACGACGATGGTCGCACCGTGAGGG